>JAIMAU010000017.1 GCA_023511795.1 Armatimonadota bacterium
TAATCAAGGCTAGTTCGTTTACATCAAAGAATCTGAAGCAGCAAATGAACTTATCTTGGTTCTTTCTGACGTCTTTTGGTTCAATAAGCTTATGGTTGTATTCGTCTTTAATTAATTTTTTCCAATTGGTTGTAGCCGCTTCAAATTCGGAATAAATTACGATGTTGTCGTCATCAAGCGATGGAATGTTAGAATCTACAAGCCTCATTGCTCTTATGAGGTAAGCGTCTTTTGTTAATATTGCCAATTTTCTATCAGTCTCTTTGGCGATTTTGAGGAAAGCGTTTAGCCTTTCTATGTTTCTTGAATTAAAGTCAGCAACCACTAACCCTTCCGCCTTTTTTACCTGGCGAAGAGCGTTGCTATAAACATCTTCTTCAGTACGCCTAGTGTTAGAGTTGATGCGTGTTCCTTCGATTATTAGTGCCCGGGGCTTGAGTTTTTTTACCTTATCTGCAAAGTCCCATGTATAATGGCAAGCTGTTCCGTGGCATCGCAAATCGCCTGTGTAAACCACCCATCCTTCGCTTGTTTCTACTGCCCAGGCTGATGCTCCATAAATCGAGTGGTCTACGGAAAAACGGCAGATAGTCAGGTCTCCACACTTTGAAGATTTTATGATAGGTTTAGGTTCATGTGCCTTTCTAGACGATGGGGTTGAGTTCCAGAATTTTATTAAGTTTTCATTAGGCTCTTCATCGGTAAGGCAGTAAGGTCGCGAAGAGGTTGGCTTGTCTTTATCAACTTCGAGTTCGCCGGTAGATTTTTCCCTGCGTTCGGAGATATACGAACACTCGTTTCCCATGCCAATATCTTGGCACGCTTTTGCGAGTGCCAGTGTCATGGCGGAACAGTAAATTGGAATGTCATCCTTTACATAGTGAATACTGCCAAGATGGTCTAGGTGGCCGTGTGATATAAGAATGCCGTGTGTTTCTCCGATATCGCGAGCTTCTACACCCTCCCAAGGATTGGCAATGCTAGATTCCAAGTCCTTACGGTAAAGGTTGCTGATGGGAGGAATTAGCCCCATCTGGATTGGTTCATAAAGGCCTAGGCAAGCCTTTGGCTTCAAATATTCTTCATAGAACTTGCCCATATGTGAAAAGTTGAGGCCAAAGTCGAACCAGAGCCCCGTGTTTTTGTCTTTGAGGAAAATCTTATTGCCGCCGATGCACCCAACACCGTCGAAGCATGTGATGGTCGCCATGTTTGTTGCCTCCGAAGGTAGCATCCTCATGCTATGACTTCGGCAAAAATTCAAGGAGTTCCTTTTATTGGATATAATAATGCTAAGTCTAAGATGCCAGTCGAATCTTTGGGGAAGAGGCTGGATTGAAAGCAGAGGAGAGGTCGGCGGCTAGAGACTTTTCATATAGCTGAGCATTTGCGATTGCCACTGCAGCTGCAGATGCAACCGTCTGGAAAAGACGCATTTTTTCGTCATTCAAAGGGACGTGTTTGTTAAAAAATAAATTTAGTACACCTAGGGCGATATCTTGATATACCAGCGGCACTGATACAGCATAACCGCTGCTTGCGGCTAGAACCCTCCAAGGGATAAACTCAACATCTGCGAAGACATCATCTACAACGACTATGCGTTTTTCTCTGAACGCCTTTGCTGTATGGCCGGAATAAAATCCTGGCCGGCCACTTCCCTCTACGTTCTGCGGCTTCCTTGGGTTTAGCGGCATCTCGGGCAAACCATATGTCGCGTAGGTGGTGAGAGTTGTTCCTTCTTCGTTGGCAAGCATGACCGAAGCATATGTGGCAGAAAGCATTCTAGCCATGTCAGAAACCATCGCTAGCAATACTACCCGAAGGTCGAGTGTGTTCGATAAGCTTGATGACATATAGTGGACGGCTTCTAAATGTGAAATCCTAGCGTGTGCATCTGAGTATGATGCACCAAACTCTTTTGCCATATAGATAACTAGTAGGAAGAAGCCACAGAGCCTAAACAAATGTGCTAGCCACCACATAATGCTGTAATCTAGCCCAGATGCAGCATCAGCCATCTGCGAGAGTGCTATTAATGCGCCAAAGACCATGAGGGAACGAGTAAAATTGTCTTCTCGCTTTGCATAAGCATGTGCGCCCACATATAGTGCGGCGAATGTGGCAGTCACTAGAAGTGCGTCATGGAGGCCTTTATTCGCTAATTGTTCTTTAAAGCATTGCCAAAAGCCGCCCAGCCCGAATGGCAAATTTTCCTGTAACTTTAAATTGTATCTGGCAAGTATGGGCAGACAGACTGCGAGGCATATAGAAAGGGATAAGCTGGCAATTATAGGTCTCTTGCCCATGCGCCGCACGGTTTCGAGCTCTTCCACCTTTTCGTCCCTTGCTGTAGCTGCTAGAAGAATAGCGCAAGCGACTTGCCAACCTATACAGTAATAGTTCACAACTCTTTCGATGATTGAACAAGAGACTGGATTAATTAAGCTTGTTATTCCATGCGCAATAAGTGCTGTGCCGGCGCCGCTAAAAGCAATTGTAGCCAAAAGGGCTCTGCGCTCACCATTTACATAATAGTGAATCCACATGCAGTAAATTAGACCAAGGTCAAGAAGCCCTGCATAACCTTCTGTGAGTGCATGTACCCCTGGGTTGGAGTATATCCATCCAAACAGGGGCAGGTCCCGAATTGCCCAAATTAGCGCGCCTAATGCAGCCGAACATAGAATCATCCTGACGGCGTATTGTTTTGCAGGCTGCGTCTGCTGAATTAATATGTCTTGCTCGGCTTCTATTTCGGGAGCTTTTTTAATTTCAGGTGACAATACTTCCAATTTTGTGTCACCCTTCTTTGTGATGTGTAAGATGGTTTCCAACCAATTTGATTATCGGTGATTGTGCACTGGCTACTTAGGATACGCACCCATTAAAAAGTATCAATGTGTGGGTATTTTGTGGTGGGCTGAAGCTAATTAGCAAATGAACCCCACCGTGCGGTGGGGTTCATACCATCTAGCGAAAAGTTGTTTAATTAAGTCTAAGGCATGCCCGGTAGGAGTGGCGGGAGCGAGATGTCACCGATTCCCATACCTGGAAGGTAATGGCGCGCTACATCCATCGCTTCTTCTACGCCAGCTGTCGTTTTTTCGAAAGTGCCCTCGGGAACCTGTCCGCTGATTTCCGCCACCAGCTGGTTCATAAAGGCTGATACATCGGGAGGCTTATTTCGCTCGATTTGGTCAAGCATGGCTTCGTAATCCATCGCATAGCAGGTAAACAGTGTATTCCAACCGGCTCTTGTGCGCTTTTCATTTTTGTATACTGCTGGCAGGTGAACAGTCATTATCCTGCCGTCCATGGATTTGTACTTAAACCGAAGTATTTCAGTCGCGCTGCCATCCCAGTTTTTAATTTTTACGACCTTTATGCCCGAGGACACGACCTGTTTTAAGCCATAGACTGGTTCCGTTGGGGTCGGAGGAGGCACCGAAGCTATGGATCCTGGTTGCGCACCGGAATCAACTGGTGCACCAGTAACGCTACTCTGAGCCTGGTTTGGTGGTGGTGGCTCAGCGGGCGGGTTTTGTGCGCTAATCTCCTGCTGCCAATAAATAAAGACTCCCAATCCTGAGAAGAGAAGGCACAGTGGGATTAACCAAAAGTAGTGCTTTTTGATTATGAGCGACATCTGCGTACCTCCCACAGTGAGCACCTTGGGAAAATTGCGTGCGTATGATTGCGAAGGTCACATAATTAATCCTTAGGCGCTTGTGTATGCTTAACTTATTCTATATCACAACATCCCTGTTTGTCAAGCGTCCAAGAACTGGAGTGAGAATAGGTTCTGTGCTAGGAGGTATCAGGGATTCCAGGTTCGGTTAGGGCATCTGGTTTTAGGAGCCGGTCAAGTTCCTCGGGGGTAAGGAGGCCATTTTCAATGATGACCTCGCGGACGGATTTCCCTGTAAGAAGCGCTTCTTGGGCTACCATTGAGGCAGCTTGGTAGCCAATTTTTGGGCTCAATGCGGTTGCCAGCCCCAAGCTATTCTCTGCAAAAGTGCGGCAACGCTCTTCGTTTGCTACCATTCCGCGGAGGGCTTTTTCCGTAAATACTGAAACAGCGTTCCTTAGAATTATCAAAGATTCGAATAGGTTGCGTGCTATGACTGGTGTCATCGTGTTGAGGTCGAGGCGGCCGCTTCTTGCCGCATGAGCAATGACCGAGTCGTTGCCTATCACTTGGCAACAAACCATTTCAAGCACTTCAGCCATCGATGGGTTGACCTTTCCTGGAATGATTGAGGAACCTGCCTGAGCGACAGGCAGGTCTATTTCGGCAAAGCCTGTCATTGGTCCTGAATACATGAGGATTATGTCGCCTGCTATTTTCATTAAAGCAACTGCAGTATCTCGGACGGCTCCCGAAATATCAAGAAAATCATTTGCACTCTGGGTAACTTCGACCCAGCTTTCTGGTGGGCGAAGGTCTTCCATTTCGGTATATTCTTTTAGTTCATCCAGGGCTATAACTCTATATGCAATTGTGGAGTTGATTCCTGTGCCAACAGCAGTCGCCCCGATATTAAGTTCCTTTAGGTTCTCCATGGCTATGTGAACATGGCGTGAGACCTTTCCAATGGTAACCGCGTATGCGGCTAGCTCTTGGCCGAGGCGTATTGGCACAGCGTCGCGAAGATGCGTGCGTGCCGACTTTAGCATGTGGTCGAATTCATCTGCTTTGCTCCAAAGAACGTCTTCAAGCTCTGAAAGCGATTCCAAAAGTCGGTTGCCTAATTTTAAGGCAGTAATCCGCATAGCAGTTGGGAAGACGTCATTGGACGATTGTGACATATTAACATGGTCGTTGGGATTGATTATATCGTAGCTTCCTTTTGGGAGGTTTAGCAGTTCGAGGGCACGGTTTGCAATCACTTCATTCATATTCATGTTGAGCGAGGTGCCGGCTCCTGCTTGGAATACGTCGACAACAATTTGGTCGTGCCATTTGCCATGGATTATTTCGTCGGCGGCGTCGCGGATTGCTAGGCCAATGTCTTCGTTTAAACGACCAATTCGCATGTTTGTCACTGCCGCGGCCTTTTTTACCATTGCCAAAGCTGTGATGAACTCGGGGATAGCCTTCTGTCCGCTTATTGGGAAGTTTTCAAGAGCGCGAACCGTATGAATCCCATATAAAGCATCTGCCGGAACTTCTTTTTCCCCAAGCCAGTCGCGCTCAATGCGGCTGTCAGGGTTTCCTTCTTTTTCGTTCTTATTCTTGCTCATAATTTCATTTTCCGATAGTCAAGCTATCTAACAAAAAGGAGATCCTGGACGTCAACAACACCGGGTGTGAATCTGGCGATTGCTTCTGCTTGCTCAACTTGCGTAAAACTATCTACAATCCCGTTGAGGGTAACTATGCCATTTTTGACAGAAATATCTATCTTTTGGTTTGCAACAAACGCATTTTTTCTAAAGCGATCTTGCACGTCGGCTAATATTTCCGCATCTGTTCGAAAAATCTTCGGGCGCACTACAATTTCATTCTTTACGTCTATAACGCCAGCAACTAAGCTAGTAGCCAAGCCAGCAATTTGTTTTGAATAGCTGTTGCTAAGGGTGCCACTAAGTGTAACTACTCCGTTCTCCACTCGAACCTTTATGGCGGAGATTTCGTCTTTGCTGAGGTTGCCTTGGAGTGCCGTGCGGGTTTCTCTGAGAATTTGATTGTCGGTTTGTTTTTCCAAAGGCACGACGGTTATCTGATCAACTATCTGCTCAACTCCAATTGTTCTCTTTGCAAAATTGAGTATGCTTTGTTTGGTTTGGAGTTCGCCAACCTTGCCAGTGATTGTGACAACCCCGTTTTTGACGTTAACTGTAATGTCATCATGGGGCCTTAGTTGGGGCTTTATTCGACTTAAAATCTTCTCTTGGATTTGAGTATCGGATATATTCTGAGCCTGAGCGCCCCCTGCAACCATGTATATCAGCAGAATTATCAAAATTGTATGCGGAAATTTCATTGTTTCAATTCTAATAATGAACTAGCTCCTTATTCATATACCCTGGTGAATAAAGAGCAAAACTAAAAGAACGAGTGCATGTGGATTGTCTTATTGGGGGCGTTGCAACGTTTAGTCGTATACAATGATGTCGGATTGAGCTCGCGGACGAAGCAGGCGGTAGATATCCGAACCTGATTTCCAACATGAACTTATACCAGTGACCACCACATACTTGCCTACGTCAGGAGCTGAAAGACCACTGCGCAACACGCGGATGCCTGGATAGCCAGACGAATCCATTATTCCCGAGCCGTCATCTATATAGAAATAAGAATAAGATGGGTTGGAATAGGTTACTCGTCCCGTCGTGCAAACGAGGAGGCCTATGTTGCATGTCTGAGGAGAGGGTTCACCTATCTTGTCGCACACTCCCTGCTGGCCTGCACCAGTTATTGGGTCATAGTTCCAATCGCCGCCACCTAGGTCGCGGTTTGAAAGCAAGAGGGGTTCAACTGTGCCGGTATTATCAGGGGGCGGCGATTGTTCGGCTGTTATTGCTTCTATGTACCTTTCGCCATTTGAGTTTGTCTTAATTGTGCCAACGACATTAACCCGCATTCCAGTTTGGAGTCCGTGGTATGGCTTTGAAACGGCAATTCCACATCGGCGGTCGTCGGCTTCGATATAGAAAAGGCTGGACCATGAGGCAGAGATAATTGCCCTATCTATGGCAACCATTTCATCATTTGGCAAGCTCTTTGCGGCTTCGATTCCAATTCTGGGAAGCATGGTGAATCTAATCGCTTGATTGTTCGAGAGCAGTGTACTGCCATCATAGGAATACTTATATGCCATGTTTCCAGATGAGTTTTCGATTCCGATTGTTGCACTTCGTCCTGCTCCGCAGTTAGTATCCTCAGGCTGGACCTCGAGATACTGGAAGACTATGTCGTTCAAGTTCTCATATAGGACAACTTGGAAAGTGAATGGCTTCGAGGGCGTAGAATAATGGGGTACGCCAACCCAGCTTATCACAAATCGGCGGTTGGGTGAAGTGCCTTCAGTGCCAACCTTCACGCTGCCGGCGGCAGATGGGTCTAAATCATCCCAATAGGGGTAAAGTACTGCATTTGGTGCGGCCGAGTTAGGTATATCCGTGTTCGAAAACGCATCAAGGCCATTGTTTAGGAAACCTATCATGCCGTTTGCGGCCACATAAAGTTGAGTGTATGCTGTGCCGTAAAAGGTGAAAGTAAACGGTATTGTCAGGGCTGGGGTAACGCCATCATCGGAAAGAGTATATGTTGTATGGTTAGTTGGGTCTACCCAATTTATTGGTATGATTTCCATGCGGTAGTTCTTTGCTATTTCGAGTTTTACGTTTCGGGTCCCGCCACCATCGCCATTGGTTGTGTTTGTAAATGTCACCGTATCATAGTAAATCCCAACCGGCAGGGTTGCCGCTTCCGGCCCGATGGATACAATTACTTCCTCGCTCGCCCCGGGCTCGAGATTACCGGAAGTTTTGGAAAGGGTAATCCATGATGCTGTCTTGGTGGCATTCCAATCCAGGCTTGAATAGCCGATGTTGGTTAGGGTGTAAGTAATGCTGGAAGGATAAAATGGTCCACCAGGTTCTCCTATTGATTCGAAATCGGTGTTTGGGCTTACCTGTAGGCTGCCATCTCGCACAGTTAGAATAATATTTCGAGTGGTGCTACCTACGCCATTGGTTGTGTTTAGGAAAGTAATCGTGTCGGAGTATACGCCGGCAGGTAAGCTGTTGGCATTTGAGTTGAACGAAGCCACAACGTTCGTACTCTCGGCAGGTTCAAGAGTACCATTTTCGCTGGATAAACTAACCCAAGGCTGGGTCTTGCTTGCACTCCAATTGATGGTTAAGTTGCTGTTGTTTGTTAGAGTGTAGGTGTGGCTTGGCGGGTTAAACGGCCCACCAACCGGTCCATATGAGAACGTTTCTGAGGTTGGCGTGACCGCCAAGCCGATTGCCTCTGTTGTAAAGGCTTTTAAGCAGACGTTCGCATTAGAAACGTAATTAGTGATGTCATTCCAGGATGTTCCATTGCTGCTAACATAACTCTCGCCGCTGTTTGCTGTTGCAGCGCTCGAGTATCCTGGGAATGGGTGTTCGTATGGAATCGGCCAGTTGTACCCGGGTGTCGTTAGCTTTACTACAACCGAGAATTTTTCACCAATCGTAAGTTGAACTGGCGAATCCAAGGGGATTGTTTGGTATCCAGCGTTCGCCAGACTGCCAACCTTGCTTGCGACAGGCCCACTTGGGTTGATTGGTCCAGATGTTGGGTTGAGGTAGATATATATTTCATAGCTAGAGTTTGGCGAAGCAGCATAAAAGCTAACGGCGGCGAGATAATCGCTAGTGGCTGCGGTGAAGACATTAGCAAACCAGCCGGTTGTGTTGCCGTAACCAAGGCTTGATACCCAGCCGAGAGGGTCATATTGATAGACTTGTTTGTAGTTGATTGTTGGCTCTGCAGAGTGGAAGAGAGCGTTGTCGGTGCCAATGCAAGTGTCGTAATATGAAATATAAAGGTATCCATTCGAACCCCAGCTTGTGCCCCAACTATTCTTGATGATGAAGGCGCCGTTACCTGGAGGGGTAATGTAGAAGTTGCTTGCTGGATAGTTGTCATCCCACCCAACGATACACACAGCATGGTTGCTTACTCCCATGCCGTTGAAATAGTATGCGCAGGTCGAGTAATTAAAATAGTAGGAGTTCCAATAGAAGGTTGTATATACTGCTCCGTAGGTCATTACAGCCTGCTTAATGTTGTTATTGTCGAGTGGTCCTGCCCTGTCCGGAATGAAATCAACTGCTTGGACATGTTTTCGAATTGCAAGCCCTGTTGGTGATGTGCAGCTTGAGGCGTTATAGATATCATCGCCTTCGATGATTGGGCCATCCCAGCGCGCAAGATATGCTGTTGACATCCAATGGTTGCCGCCTGCGCAGCATGTTGGGTCAAAGCCGTGTTGGTTCTTTAAGTTATTCTCCGAGAGATCCCATGTTTCATCAGGAAGGAGGCAAGACTCCATTGAGCCATAAGTTGCGAACGCCCAACAGCTTCCGCAGGAACCCTGGTTTCTTATTGGGGTAACCTTCCCGAGATTTCGCAGGTCAAATGACGAGGGGAATCCTACTAGAGTGCGAGTGGTTGAGATGCGTTCTCCTTTAGAATGTGAAAGGTCGAGTGGCGGTGGTATAAGGCCTTTTGCGATGCTTTGGTTGGCTTCGGAATTCACTAGAGCGGTCTCTTGCAAATATCTCAAGAACGCAGGATTAGGCGGGGCAGTCGTGGGGATGCTTTCTGTTTGCGAGCTGGCATGGACTGGGGTGCTCAAACAAAGCAAAATTAAGGAAAGAAAAACTGCCCTTTGTATTCGAGGAATTTTAAGCCTCATTTGGGCCTCCTCTTTGTTCTTACCCTAACTTATTAAGTTTATATCGCTACTGCCTTTTTGTCAAGTAAGCAATCAGAAAACTAGTATAAATATTTGGGTATTTATGCTCTAAAGTTTTTCCTGCGCATTGCCAGAATGAAGGTTGAGCGATTTCTTGTTCGTTGAAAGGGGATCCTGGTGAACATTTTACTGCGCAGGATATTTGCCGCTTTTATATTTGCCGGCATGCTCATCGTCTTGCTTACCCTCACGGCACACGCCCAGAGTTGGAATTCTGCGGTTACAAGTGGGCTGACGTCGGTGACTTGGATGTTTGCTGAAGGTGAATATACATGGACTCTTTTTAATAACTCCTCGCTCCCTGGAGATACTTGTCGTGAGTATGATATTTTGATTTGGGAATTAATTCCTTTTCAGGTGGAAGAACCACTTTCTTGGGTAGCCCCTGAAGGCTGGATATGGAACGGCAACAAATTTAAAGTCGCAGACTCAAGCAAGAAATACTTTACACCATGTGCAATTGGACCGGGACAATCTGCTGTCTTTAAATACAAACCAAAGCCCAACGGTAAGCTTATCAACAATAATGGTCCGCAACCAGTTGGCTTGGCATTCGTTACCCATGTTGCAGCGGTTGCTTCAGGGTCGGGAGCGCTTGACGGCAGTCGCCCTTGGATTCCGAAGTTCACTCAGCATGGCTCAACATGGTTTGATGAATCGAATTTAGCGGCAGTCCCTGAGCCAGCAGGATTGGGAATTCTCGCCTTTTATGTTGGGGCTTTTACTTTATATTCTTTATATTGGAGAAATCGTTTAGGATAGGCAATAGCCGCCAGCCATCATTCGATTTTGTGTTCCCCTGCCCAAATGCGCACATACTTAATCAGCCCGCTATACGGAATTGATTTCGAGTAGCTGCCGACCAAGCTTCCTGTATCCATGCCGATTTGTAGACCTTCGTGCGGTTTGGCAGGAAGAAGTCCCACATTCCCGGTGGATGCAACTAGCTTGCCGTCTACGTACAGCTCGATGCTGTGTTTTCTAATGGCGGCCGTGAGGCGTACCCAGTCGTTGCCTATTGGGTTGTTCCCCGCAATTTCCGTTAGGGTTTCCTCTGACCGCAATGCAAATCGGGGAATGCCGCTTTCGAGATATAGGGAGTAGCCGAAACTTTCGCCTCCCTGAGCCATGACGACGCCTTCCTTGCCTTTGATGAGCGCTTCAATTGTCCAGGGCGTCATGCAAGGATTGAGGGCGGGTGAACTTGAAACTTCGATATAGTCTCCTTTTTCAAGCTTGAGGGCTTTTCTGCCGCCTTCTTCCACAAGTTGTCCGCCGTGTAGCTTGCTACTGTTTCCATGCCCAGACACGTCAGATGCATCGCCGCGAGCGAAGTCAAAGGAAAGAACAAGCCCCTCGATTACCTTAGCTTCTTCTACGGGCCCCACTGGCGGAGCTCCCAACTGTTTTCCTTCGGGATATTCTGTTTCCTTCTTTAATCGCTCAAGCTCGGCACGCATTTCCTTTAGTTTCTCCAGATGTGCCGAATCTAGAGCAAGGTTGCGAACCTGAGTCGGGTCATTTCGAAGGTCATATAGCTCCTCAATGTCGTTCATATCGGGGTAAGAACAATATGTCCAATCTTTTGAACGAACTCCTAGCATTAGGGGTAATCCTGCCGCCCATTCCTCTCGGAAATATTCATATAGGAATGACTCGCGCCACTCACTTTTCTTGCCTTTTAGGATTGGTAGGATTGAGCGCCCTTGCATTGTTTTGCGAATGTCTGCTCCTGCTATATCAAGAAGTGTTGGAGCAAGGTCTATGTTAAGAAACATTTCTTTTCTCTTGCTTCCAGGTTTTATTATCTCTGGGTAGCGCATAAGAAGCGGGATGCGAATTGATTCTTCATATATCAATCGCTTGTCTCCCAAGCCATGTTCGCCCATGAAGAAGCCGTTGTCGCCTGCAAAGACAATAACGGTGTTGTCAAGCTGACCAATCTCCTCAAGGGTATCAAGTACTCGTCCAACGCTTTCATCAATAGCTAGTATCGTTCTATAGTAATCTAGCCGCCTTGGCTCGCGAGGGTTCCATGCACCCCGTTCGACCTTCTTTGGGGCGGGCTCTTTCAGACTTGCAATCCACCGTTCTCGCCTGACTCCGAACGTAAACGCTCGCCGCATCCACTCGGGTTTGTCCTCGAACGTGTCCTTGTAGCTTGCGGGTTCTGGAATCTCTGCGTTGGGGAATGCATTTTTATGCCTGGGCGCGGGGGTGAATGGACTATGAACTGCTTTGTGCGCAAGTATCATGCAGAAAGGCTTGCTTCTCTTTCGCTTTAGCCAATTGACGGCGTAGTTGGTTAATAAGTCGGTCATATATCCTTCTGCTTGAAACTCATGTCCGTTTTCGTTAAGGTTCGGGTTTTCATATATGCCCTGAGCCTTGAAGCTGAGCCAGTAGTCGAAACCTGGTCGGGGGTCAGCCTTCGGTTCCATATGCCACTTGCCAATGTATGCTGTTTCATAGCCGGCTTTTTGAAGGAGAAGAGGAAATGTTGGGCAGGAGGAATCTGGGTCATTAGCTTCATTATTCACAACGCCATGCCTATGGGCATAGGTGCCAGTTAAAAATGAGGCGCGGCTTGGCGAGCACAGCGCGGTGGTAACGAATGCGTTTTCAAAGTGAGCGCCTTCACGAGCGAGGCGGTCGAGGTTTGGCGTCTTTAGAAATGATGGCCGGCCCATGAAACCCATGGCGTCGTATCGCTGGTCATCAGTTAATATAAATAGGATGTTTGGTCTGTTTTCCCCAAATGCAGGCTTTGATAATGAGAGGCCTGCTGTAAGTGTTCCGATGACCGCGGCTCCTTTTGCGACGAATTCTCGTCTGGTCATTTTGCGTGATTGTTTGCCCATTATTGACTCCTCCTTTTTATTCAGACACCTATGGGGCGGGACCGGTTGATTCTCGGATAATCAGTTCGCCGGGGATGTATATATTCGCTCTTTTGGCGTTTGGGTTGCTTCGCAGCCGCACAATCTCATTTACTGCACTTTCTGCGACCAAGTCTGCAGAAAGGCCGACGGTGGTGAGGGAGGGGCGCCAGTACTCGCCTTCATCAAACGCTCCATAACCGACGAATGAGATATCGCGTGGACATTGCATGCCCATGGACTGGGCACAAGCCATGGCGCCGAGTGCCATGGGGTCGTTTATGCAAATTACGGCGGTGAAATTCAGCTGGCGGGTAATAAGTTCTTGAAAACCCTGAAAGCCGCCGTCAAAGCCAAACCCTTCGACATTCTGCATGAGGCTGGGGTCTATACCAATCCCTGCCTCACGAAGCGCCCGTTCATGGCCCGCGTATTTCTGCATGGTGGTCTTTATGCGAGAAATTGTGTCCCCGATAAATGCTATCCGCTGGTGTCCTAGTTCAATTAAGTGCCGTGTCAATGTGTAGCCGGCGTGTTCGCGGTCTGCAGTGACGCTTTCTATGTTTCCTTGGGCGCCCGGAAGAAGATCAATCACGGGCAAACCCTCGTTCGCAAGCTGGGCTAGCGTGCTCTTTTCGACTGCTGGCGAATCCCACAGGACTAATAATCCCTCGTGGTTGCTTATCATGCTTTGATTCAAAAATGACTCTGCCTCGGAATCGTTTTTAACTATATTTACAGTAAGCTGAAGCCCTCGCATTGTTGCTAAGCGGCTGAGCGCCATTGCTGTCTGCGAATGTGACTTAGCCATTTGCCAAGTAACAATTAGCAAGAGAATAGTATCGGTATGTCCTCGCTTGAGGGCTCGGCCGACTGGATTAAACTTATACCCTAATTCCTCGGCAGCAGCCCATACTCTGAGCTTTGTTTCTTTACTTATCCTCGAGGCGTGTTTACTGCCAGCGAGAACATATGACACTGTGGCGTGTGAAACCCCTGCTCTCCTGGCAACATCTTTGATTGTCGGCTGTGTTTTTGACATAGTATTGATTTAGTTTAAGCAAACTGAGCACTTAATTTTTTACATGTCTTATTGCCCAATTTCCGCCAGTACAGGCGTTACTGTTTTTAGTGTTCGCACCTTTGCCTGCCCACCAAGGGAAAGGAGATCTCGAGCCTGCAGAATTCTGGGGGACATTGGCTTATCCTCGGTAGTTTGTCTGCCCAACGAAACTATTCTTACGTCCACTGGTTTCTCTAGAAGGTTCACCATGTTTATGACCGTTCGACTGCCGATTTTGGCAGGTAGCCATTCTACTCCCCACACCGGTTGGTTGGTTGATGCATCTACAACGCGAATCTCGGGCAGTAGGTTCATCTTATCAAGCAGTGAGAGCAGCTTGGGCCAAAGTTCTTTATCTGGGCTTGCATCGAGAGGAATAATCACCGCCTGTTTAGAAAGCTGGGCGACTTCGTTATCGGGAAAGTCATTTCCCCATGGGTCTTTAGATGGTGAGTTGCCGAAGATGACGCATTGGCTGGAGGGCGGCAATTTAAGGAGGCTTTTAAAGGATGCCTCTGGAAGGTGGGTTGCATTTGGAAGCATGATGATTTGGTAATCACTTCCCTTGCCGGCAGCAAGTTGCTTTTCTGAAATGAAGTCAATCTTTATGCCGCAGAAGTTCAAGGCTGTGTAAGCTCTGGACATTGCATCCAGATATTGCTGGTTTCGGGCGATAGAAGCATTTGACCACAAAATCGCCACCGGCGCCTTAACGTTCTGCAGGGCTGTAACCTCAGCCGCAAAGCGGTTTAGGTCAAGGCACGCGCGCCCGACAGCCTCCGCGCACCCTGGGCGGTCCATCACATTGCCATAGAAGTCCGACCCTTTGTCATATGTCTTTTCCCATACCCAAATAGTGGTTGCTCCCTGGCCGTGGATTGCCCCTTGCCAAAGCGCTGTGCGGAAGTTCTCCGGTTTGATGTAATAATTCGAGCGGTCAGGGCTGATGTGGTTTTCTGAATTAAATATCGGCTTCTTGTTTAGTGAGCGCTGTAGATCATAGCCTATGTTCATTGAGCCCCAGGCGATTGTCTCGCCGCTTGGGAAAGCGTAGTTGTCATTGCCGTTAATTTGTGAAAGTTCGCCAAAAAGCTCTGGGTCAACTCCCCATGCGATTGTGTACCTTGAAAGAAGTGCTGAATCCATGATTTTTGCGTGTACAGGAACCTTTGGAGCCATTTCATGAATAACATCTGCTTTCCATTTGTGCCAGCTTGCAAAGCGCTCTTGGTTGAACACGACATAATCGTAGAATTGCGGTGCGTCATAGTGGCCATTTGCAGGGATTGGCACCTCAGAGAAGCTTGAAAATTGGGTCTTATACCGTGCGTTCAGCGTTGCAATGTCGCCATGTACTTTGGCAAGATATTCGGCCCACATGGCTGGTGTGTTATCACAGCCGGCGGCACGGTCGAAAATAGGCTCATTTGAGAGACAAAAGCTGTGTAGTGCCGGTTTGTCTTTGAAGAGAGGGACAACCGTTCGCAGAAACTTCTCTATTATTTGTTTTGCTTCGGGTGCGTCCACACAATATCCAAAGAATCCACCGCCGCCTTTCATTAAATGTGGCCATTTCTGGTATGCCCAACCTGGGAAGTAGTGCGGCGAGAGGAGAATATTGACCATTACATTGTTTTTTGCCGCTTGGTCGAGAAGATTGGCGATGTCTTGGGCAGGTTTGAGATTGACCTCATTTTCCGAGGGGAAAACGGCGCTGGGACCAATCTCAACTTGAATGATGTTCACGCCATAGCCTGGCCAACGAGGCATGTCTGTCCTCACTTGGCCAAAGTGCCCATAGCCGCAGAAAAAGACTGGACCTCGGCTCTTCTTGCCACTTGAATCTTGCCTATCGCCAATGAAGCTCAAGCCCTTTATCTCAACCTTGCTCGTGCGATATCTAACAGCATTTGGCGCAAGTTTTGGATTTTTGAGATATGCCTGCATCTCCGCCATTGCGTTGTCGAGTGAGCGATTAAAATCGCCAACAGCCCAGTTAGCCCGCGTTATCTCGCCCTTCTGTAAGTCCATCCGTGCCAGCGGCAGGAACTGCTCAACCATGGTTCGCGTTACAAGCGGATAATCGAGGGGGATTCCTTTCATCTTGCACTTTTTATAGAGTGCATCGAAATCTTTGAGTTTAGCTTCAACCTTGTCCAAATCGGCAGAAATCGCAGAACCGAGTTTCTCAATCTTTTTTGTTCCAGCAACAACCTTGCCTTTTTCATCTGAAATGGTTATGGTGCATTCAAGCTGTCTAACTGGTGCCTTGCCGCTGTTCCACTCCCATTCGAAAGAGTTTTCGCCTGGCTTTACTTGGGCGCTCTTTTTGAAAATGATTTCGCTCCCAGCGCGAATTATAGCTTCGACGGTTGCTGTGCTTTTCCGTGTAGAATTGAGAAAGATAGCGACTGAGGCTGGAGCGTTGTCACCAATAACCGTGCCTGGCGCTAGAAACCATCCATTTATGCCTTTCGTTTCTAATGGGGAACCGATGGGTTTGAGTGAAATGTCATCAATCGCTAGTTCATCGCATAAATTGACGACGTTGATGCCAATGTTTAGGCTATTTTGGTCATTCTTTGTTCGAAACCTTGTGGATATTTTTTGCCAATCATAGCTGCCGCTTGGGATGTTAAGGGTGTAAGAGTTCCAATCGGTGAAATGTATTGCAGATGAAACGTTTTTTCCCCGAACCCATACGCTCAATTCATACTCAGTTGCTGGCAAGACGCCGACAACCTGAAAGAGTCTGCCGTAGACCTCAGGTTCGAGAGGGCTCTCATTATGGAAGACAACGCATTGCCTGCCCGAGTAAGGGTTTTCTTTGCTTATGGCATATGTGCATTTGGCTCTGGAATACCATCCCCAACCTGCACTGCCTTTCTCAAATCCGGGATTGGCTATCACGGGTATTACACCTGCCGTGGCTAGCCTGGCGAGTGCTAGACAAGACAAAAGTACTGTTAGAATTCGCATTTTAAACCTCCTTGATTGGCAATGCACGAAAAGACAGATGCCGAAAAATAAAAGCCCAAACTAGCATAACCTAGAGGTATGGTGACTCGTGTAACCAACAATACTCCCACTCAGTAAACTTGTCAAGCGCCTACGGATACTTGACAACTCTCCAACCTCACGGCTAGAATTGGGATGAACGACTGGTTACACGTTAAACTATTTACATCAAACTTCGCGGAGTAAACTAAATGGGCTTGCTCAACCGCATCATTTGGGCTACCACGGTCTTTGTTGTATTGATTATGGAGCCCTCTGCTTTGGCTATGCGGTCAATAGTGATTAGAAACAATCATGACCTGCCATACATGGGGCCAGTTACCTTCCTAGCGAATTCCGCAGATGGATATTTTGAGGCTAAAAATGGCATTGCAGAGGTAGCAAAGGGAAGGGCTTATGTGCTTATTGATATGCCCGGGCATTCGCAACTGCGCTTAACGCGAAAAGGAGATGGCCACCGAAAAGATAGTCTCCTTTTCCAAAGCATCCTCTCCGTGGAGCCGATGGCAGGTGGCCTTAGGCTTCTCTGTCGCGGCGTGGAGATAGGGCGCGTTGAGCTCGGGTTAGTGGTCGTGCCAGGCACGGAAGCCGGCACGGCCCACGCAGTGTCTTGCTTTGAACCGTTAAGCTTCGAATTCAGGGGCAAAAGATTGATAACTGGTAAGTGCCAGAACTCCGGCTACGACATCGAAATTTTGGTCATGCCATGCGCCGCCGGATTCGTTGATTTTGATGTAAAACTTACCAGGTCGGAGGGTAATTCGGAGAAGGCATATGTTGCCCTTGTGAGGCGAGTTGCAACACCTGGAATCAAGCACTTGAGAATGCGTTGGTGTGGGAAAGTTATCGAGGGTTTGGATGAACCAGCTAAATATCACAGGAACTTCACAATGACCCACGGCGCCGATTGGTGCTCTTGGAGGGCGGGTGGTTTCCACTTTGCAGCAGTAAATGGCTTTGCGGCGGGACTGACCGCTGAGGAGAAACCAGGTCGCTGGATTGCCGTCAATAGCTACTACATCCGTGAGGCAGTTCGAAAAGATGGCGACAGCGTGTATTTGGTTTCCCAAATTGCTGGGCCAAGTCCCGAACAAGAGCGCTCACGTTCACAGTTGCCAACTTCCTATGTTCCTCCCATAAAAGGTGAGCCAGTTCGACTGCGGTGGCGGCTGGCAATTGCTGAGAAGCCTAGGGTTGGGTGGGAGGACAGCCAACTATTTGTATATTCAGGTTTTCAGCGCGTGGTTGATTTGGGTGATACTGTAATAGTTGACCTGGGTGTTCCATTTGTTGAGTTTGGAACAAGCTATTTTCCTTATTCGACTATGTGCGAGAACTTTGACTATTATAGAGTGTCTGGTCTTGACCGAGAAGGCTGGTGGCCTTTCTCGCCAAAGCTATGGAAAAAATGGCGGGATTTAACTCCTCAAATGAAGACCGACCTTAGAATCATTCGCTCGATGGGTTTCGATTGGGTGCGCCTGCACCACTTGGAGCTTCTCGGCGAGATGGATAGAAAAGATGCCCTTGCGTTTCTTGATTTCTACATGAGTGAGTGCCGCATGCTTGGGCTCAAAGTGTTGGTAGACACTGCAGGCTCGCCGGAATGGATGCAAACCATTGCCCGTCGGTATAGTGATGTTGTAAAGCGGGTTGAGTTGGAAAATGAAATTCTGATCCCAGGGATAAAACCAGGTGATGCGGAACGCTGGACTGCTCAGTACAATGCAATCAAGAAAATCTCCCCTGATACGCAAGTTTTTCTCACCGGCAACTGCAATGTTGGGATGTTTGATCGTCTCTTGCGGCTGGGAGTGCCTTTCGACCGCGCAGGATATCATTTCTACCAACACGGTCCAGAATGGGACATCGCGACTTCGTCTATTGCACTTGCCATGGCAGGCTATGCCCGAACCATCTGCCGCGAGCCAACGCTTGGTGAGTTCAATTGGAAGATATTGACTCGCTGGACTTCCGAAGCCCGAGCAAGGGAGTTTGCAAAGATATACGGCGGAATGCTCAAACCGAGAGCGATACCCGAGTTTATGCAGTTCCACTGGCAGGAAACGCTGAGTGTGAATCCGCGGCTTACTCGCCAGGGCATTCGCCATTATGAGACAATCCATCTTGACCGCCGACCAAAACCTGAGGCGGTGGAGCTAATGGGGCTTATACGACGGTATGCACGGCCCGATTCTCCCATTCGCATGTTTCCAATTACAATTGGAGAGACAGTATTTAGGGACGGCAGAGCCACGGCTAATTTTACTATCGAGAACAAGACTAGTAGGACGATATCGCTGAGGCTTTCGGCAGTTGCTTTCGGTAGTATAAAATCGCGGCTGCTCACGGGGTCATCAGTTGCCATTAAGCCTGGTGGAAAGGCGGAGGGAAGTATCGAAATCTTGCTGATGCCCGGCGCGCAAGTAGGCACTTATCATCACTTCCTTAAGGCTGACTACCCAGGAGGTAGTGCTTGCGGCTGGGGAATTGCTTCTAATCAAGGGATGCCCAAGTTCAGCGACCCTGTTATGCCCGACCTCGTGGAGTATCCCCAGGGACCTGGTGTTGTTAAGCAATTTGATTATGCCCATCCTATAACTGTTGCATTTGGCAAGGATTCGCCGGCGCTGGAATTGGAAATGGCTTACCAAATTTTCAATACTCTTCAATCTGCGACAGGCCGACCACTCTACTTGTGCAGTGTTGAGGATTTGCCTAAAGAGCGGATGGCGAACGATAATTTAATTTTAGTTGGCACTCCGAAAACAAACATGTTGATTGGCAATCTATCACAAAGCATTCCTAAAGACAAAGGAGTGGTCATACTTCATAATGCCAGCAATGGCCGCCAGTGGCTAATTCTTACAGGCGAGTCAAAGGAACTCGTTGCGGCGGCTGCGACTGAGTTCACCTTGAGGTATTGGGTGAACGCAAAGGATTCCGTTATTAGGATAGCTGGCATGGAGAAAGGCGCCGCCCTGGGAAACCGCGCTAAGCCTGGGGAAGTTAACATGCCTTAAAAATTAGCGCTGGCTTTTCGAAATTAGAATAGCCTTCCGCGACTTTTCCAAAAGTAAGGAGCAACAGATGAAAAAAGACCAATTCGAGCAGTTGAAGGCGATTGTGCAAGGAGCTAAGATCAAGCCTCCAGTAGCTTTATTAGTTGACAGCCCTTGGATTCCGCCGTTTGTAGGCATAGGGGCAATGGAATACTTCACAGAACCTGATAAATGGCTGGAGGCGAACCTGCACGTCGTCGAGCGCTTCCCTGACGTGATATTTATACCAGGCTTTTGGGTCGAATATGGAATGGCGATTGAGCCCTCTGCGCATGGGTGCAAAGTATCATGGTGGAAAGATTCTCCACCTTCGGTTTCGCCTGTGCTCTCCGACATCTCCGAGGTCAGCCGGCTAACAGTACCATCGCCACAAAATGACGGACTAATGCCATTTGTGCTGCATCTTCAGCGGCGTGCCCAGGAACAGATTGCCCCAATGGGGTATTCAATTCGCATAGTCTCTGCCCGAGGTCCGCTAGCACTTGCAACATTCATTCGGGGGATTACCGAGTTCCTAATAGACATAAAAATTGAACCTGAGAACTCGCATCGTTTGCTCGATATTTGCACTGAAACCGTAATCCGCTGGCTGGATGCCCAAGCAAAGAACTTGCCCGATGTCGAGGCAATTTTCGTTCTTGATGACATAGTAGGTCTTTTATCACCAGCTGACTACGAAGAGTTCGCCCATCCATATCTTAAGCGAATATTTAATGCTTTTCATGGCATGCTCAAACTCTATCACAATGATGCGAATATTGAGCCATTTGCCGAGCGCCTCGCAGAAACGGGCTTTGACATCTTGAATTTCAGCCACCTAATAGACGCCGGCGAACTCTATCGGCGGATTGGAGACAAGGTAGTCCTAATGGGGAATGTCCCGCCTCTTCAGGTGCTGACAGAGGGGACGCCGGAGCAGGTGAAAGAAAGCGCCAAGCGAGCGCTTGATGGGACTGGAGGGCGAATAATACTCTCAGCTGGCGGCGGCACGAATCCCGGCACATCAGCTGAGAATATAGATGCTCTTGTCCAAGCGGCGCGGGAGTGGTCAGAAAGCCATGGCTAGCTTTGCCGCTAATTGCTCGATGCGTGCCTAGGATATCTCTTTCCGAGGAATTTCATCCCGGCAAGAACGATTACAATAGCTTGGATAACCGTGACAATCTCCTTTGGCGTTTCGGTGATTAGCTGCATGCTTACCGCGCCATTTCTCAGTGCGCCAAAGAGGAGTGCTGAAAGCGCTGTTCCGACGGCAGTGTTATTGCCAAGAAGAGCGACAGCAATGCTGTCGAATCCATAGCCGGGGGAGAATTGGTCATAGAACCGATGGTGTACCCCTAGAACTTCAACTGCACCCGCGAGTCCTGCCAGCCCGCCGCTGAATAACATAGCAAGCACAACCATCCCTGGCACATTTATGCCGGATGCTCGGGCGGCGTCCTGGTTAGTGCCTACCACCTTTAGTTCATAGCCGACTACCGTGCGATTCATTAGGAATGCAAAGCCGATGACACCAAGAGCTGCTACGAGAATTCCCCAATGTGCGACTCCGAGGCTACCTAAAAAAGCGGTTGGCTGAATTTCGGGCGTCTGCGGTGCCATTGAGTTGGGGTCTTGAAATTGATTGGTTACAAGGTAGTGAGTGAGGTAAAACGCGATGTAGTTAAGCATGATTGTAGTGATGACCTCATGTACACCGCGTTTTGCCTTTAACAAGCCAGGCAGGAAGCCCCAAAGCGCACCCCCAAGGATTCCCGCAATGAGGCATAAGGGGATATGCAAGGACGCTGGCAGTTTTAGAATGTAACCAGCCAACGCTGCCGCAAGCCCGCCGATTAGAAGCTGACCCTCCACGCCAATGTTGAAAATCCCTGCACGGAGACCTAATGCTACCGCCAGCCCAGCAAGCGTAAGAGGGATTGCCTTGACAATGGTTTCGCAGACTGCCGGAACACTTCCAAATGCGCCGGAGAACATTGCGCCAAATGCGGCAAAGGGATTTTCTCCTGATGCTAGGATAACTATCGCACCAATCCCAAATGCAATTCCCAGCGTTGCCAATGGATTGCCAGCCGCATGCAAGAAAGGCGGTAATCTGTTAATTATTGGGTGCTCTTTATGTTCCACCTTGACCTTCTTCCTTTGACGAAGATGGCAAAATGCCTTCTCCAAGCATCAGTGCTCCCACATTCTGGGGGGTTGCCTCTTCTCTTTTTAAGATGCCGGCAATTCGACCTTGGAACATCACCATTACTCGATCGCTAAGGCTTAGTATTTCATCTAAGTCGTAGGATATCAACAGAATTCCTGCTCCTTGGTTGCATGCTTTAATTAAGCGCATTCGGACCTCTGCCGATGCGCTTACGTCCAAGCCGCACGTTGGCTGGCTTGCAATCAGCAGTTTAGGCTCGCGCTCAAGTGCTCGGCCAAGCACGAGCTTTTGCTGATTTCCTCCTGAGAGCTGTCCGGCAGCTATTTCAGGGCCAATTGCTCTTATATTGAGGTTCTCGATTAAGCGTGATGCATGCTCCCGACAAGCCCTTATATTAAGAATGCCAGCCTTCGCAATTGGTTCCTCCCAGTGTGAGCCAAGTATGGCATTATCTATTATGCGATTCTCAGGCAGGAGAGCGAAGCGGCGGTCCTCAGGTATGTATGCAATTCTTGATTTGAGACGCTGGCTGACCGACGTGCCGATGATTTCCCGACCATCAAGCTTGATGCTCCCCAAACCTTTGCGAAGTCCAATAAGCGCCTCCGCCAGCTCCCGCTGACCGTTGCCGTCAATTCCTGCGACGCCCAGGATTTCGCCAGGGTAAAGTTCGAAGCTTACTCCATTAACTGCGGGGACGCCGGATTCCCCAATTACTCTCAGGTTGCTTACTTTTAAGATGGGTTCACTTGCTGAATCTACTGTTTTTCTAGCCTGCCTTGGTATTTCAAAATCGCCCTCACTGCCGACCATCAGTCGGGTAAGTTCATCGGCACTCGTTGAGGTGGTTTCAAGGCAGGCGACGGATTTGCCATGTCGAAGAACCGTCACCCGGTCGGAATAACCCAGCACCTCTCGGAGCTTGTGGCTAATGAGGATGATGCACATACCGTCTTCAACCAATCGCCTGAGCATGGCAAACAGGCTTTCCACTTCCTGTGGTGCAAGCACGCTTGTTGGCTCATCGAGGATAAGTATTCGCGCTTGCCGGTAGAGTGCTTTGAGTATTTCCACTTTTTGTTGGGATGAGACAGACAAGTCGGCTACTCGGGCGTGAAGGTCAACATAAAGTCCGAACTGCTCGCATATCTCGCAAAGCCGTTTCTCTGCTGCATGATAGTCGGTTTGGAACAAGTAAGTTGGCTCACAACCTAAAATGATATTTTCCGGCGCTGTGAAAGCCTGTACGAGCATAAAGCGCTGGTGAACCATGCCAATTTTTTGACTGATGGCATCGCGCGGGCTTTGTATTCTAACTGGCTTGCCGAAGATACGTATCTCTCCATGGTCAGGCATCAGCATGCCATAAAGGATGTTCATGAGGGTCGTTTTGCCAGCTCCATTCTCGCCGATAAGCGCATGCAATTCTCCCTGATAAGCAGTAAAATCAACCTTATCGTTTGCAATAACGCTGGGGAAACGCTTTGTTATTGCTAGCATCTCGACGACAGGTGAATCCATGCTTCCTATTTTTCCCTCTGGCTGGCGATGAGAATCAACTCGATTCGCCAGTGCTTCAGCATTGGCGAAAAAGTAAACTGAAAGTATGCCGGGTAGAGTTTAAATGCTCAGTACCGATAACTTTAGAGAATATAAAATTGCAAAACCTTATTTGGCTTTAAAACTCATTAAACCATATCAATTCGGCATTCGAACTGTCAAATTAGGTATAATAAGAAACAAACGTCAAAAATGTAAAGTAGCTACAAACCATGAACCCTGCCATTGAGACAATAAGAGAAATCACGAAAGGAACGCCTTATGAGGGAAAGTTATTTCTAGTGGGCGGCTGTGTGCGCGATGAGATTATGGGCTTACCGCCAACAGAGGATGTCGATATTGTCTTTGAAGGCAGTGCCCTCGAACTTGCAAAGTTTCTATACGAGAAGGGAGTAGCTGACCACCGTCCTGTAACCTACCCGCGTTTTGGGACGGCGATGGTGACAATCAAAGGTCATACGGTAGAGCTTGTCAGCGCCAGGAGAGAGGTTTATACTCCGGAGAGTCGCAAGCCTGAGGTCGAATTTGCTGGGCTTTATGAAGATGTCCTGCGCCGCGATTTTACCATAAATACTCTTCTAAAAAATCTGCACACCGGCGAGATTCTCGATTTGACTGGGCGGGGGAAAGCAGATATCGAAGCGAAAATAATTCGCACGCCAACCGACCCCGATGCTACCTTCTTTGACGATCCACTTAGGATGCTTAGGGCAGTTAGGTTTGCAGTCAGATTAGGATTTGAGATAGACCCGCAAACCTGGGAGGCAATTACGAGAAATGCACCCAGATTGGCAATCATCAGCGCTGAACGCATTCGCGACGAATTTGTGAAAATTCTTTTAAGCGACAACCAAGTGCGAGGCATTCGAATGCTCAAGCAAGCTGGTCTTCTCAAGGAGTTTGCTTGGGAGCTTCTCGAAATGCAAGGCGTTACCCAGGGCGGCCGCCATGTCTATGACGTATGGGAGCATACCCTTCACGCATTGGAGTCACTGCCGCGCCAAGCCGACCTTATCTTGCGGCTGGCTGTTCTCTTTCATGACGCAGGAAAACCTCGGACAAAAACGGTAGACAGCGAGGGGCATATACATTTTTACGGCCATGAAGTTAAGAGCGCCGAGATTGCTAGTCGAGTGCTGAATCGTCTAAAGTTTCCAAAGAGCGAAATCTCGCGCACAGTTCGTTTGGTTGAATTGCATATGCGGGTCGGCGAATACCGAAGTGAGTGGAAGGACTCAGCAGTCAAAAGGCTTATGCGCGAGGCGGGCGACGATATATCTGATCTCATTGCGCTTTGCAAGGCAGATAGGAAAGGTTATGGGCCGCATGCTTCGACTGAGGAATTAGAAGAGCTAGAGCAAAGGATAGAAAAGATTATATTGAAAATTCCAATTCACAAGATTGAAAGTCCATTAAATGGTTGGGAAATCATGGAAATTCTCAACATTCCACCTGGTCCGAAGTTGAGGCAAGTTAAGCAGTTCCTTCTAGAGGAAGTGCTCGAAGGCCGTCTTTCTCCCGGCGATAAAGAAGCAGCAAAGAAGTTGGTTCGAGAGAAGTTCGCTGCCGGTGCAACTTGACACCTCAATCCGCAAGCCCTAAACTGGTAGCCAATTATCCTTAGAGGCAGGAACAGTGGATATGCTTTGTTTTCTCCTGTGCGCAGTAATCCTTATGACAGCGGAAATATCCCATGCCGCCGTCCCGCCGCCATATGAGCCGGTTAAGGCTACTGGGGCAGAAATAAGATGTCTCGGCAGGATAATCAGGCTTGGGCCGATGTTGTTGCCAGCCCAGATAAAATCGGCTGGTAAAGACCTGCTTTCCAGTCCTATAACCCTCATTGTAGACCCAATATCGGCACTTGATGGGCTTGCTGGCAAGGGCAAGGTGGTCGCTAACAATGGCGACTCGGCAGTTTTGGAATGGGAGGGAGAATCGCAGGCATTCAGTATTAAAGTACGCTTGACGGCTGATTGCGATGGCTTTTGTTGGTATAACATCACTCTTGTACCAAAGCAACCGACAAGGCTGTCTTCTCTAGCTCTGTCTATTCCTCGGCGTAAGGAGACGGCGGAATATGTGCACACTGCGAATTTTACTTGGGGACAGGGTATATCGCAAGGGTTGGCAGAGCTTGGCGGAAATTGGTGTGGGGGCTTCATGCCTTATGTCTGGATTGGCGATGAAGAAAGGGGACTGGCGTGGTGCTGTGAATCTGACGAGGGCTGGAACCTAAAAGATGCAAAAAGCGCGCTTTCCATAGCAAGCTTAGAATCTGCAGTGCTTTTTAAAGCCGCCCTGCTAGACCACCTTGAGAACATCAGCTTGCCAATAAATATGAGGTTCGGAATACAAGCAACTCCTGTGAAGCCGGTTTCGTTTGATTGGCGTGCAAAGGTGCGCATATTCCACGGCATCACCTATGATTGGGTAGTCCCAAGAAAGGACGACAGGATGCCGCTAGACCTGCTTCAAAGAGCTGGCGTTAAGACCGTAATTTACCATGACATGTGGCCCACGTATTATGGCCAGCTTGTTCCCAGTTCGCCGGAACAGTTCCGCAAGCTGGTTGATGAGTGCCATAAGCGAGGAATCAGGTTCCTTGTATATGTTGGCTATGGATTGGCTCGGAATGCGCCAGAAATGCAGGGCCATCATGATGAGTGGTCCATCTTACCGCTTATACCTTGGGTTCCCAGCTACAAACCCGAGTTCCGCACTTTCGATGCTTGCTGTCCGAGGAGCGGCTGGGCCCGATGGCTTGTGGCAGGTATTGATAAACTTTTCTCAACCTTTGATTTAGACGGCATTTACTTTGACGGCACAAGCGAAGCATTTCGGTGCCAGAATGAGAAGCACGGCTGTGGCTGGCGCGACGCAGAGGGCAATCTTTATGCTACCTATGCAATTCTTGCTGCTCGGAGCCTTATGCGGCAAATCGCCGATGTCGTGCGTAAGCACAATCCCAATGCAATTCTCGACGTCCACATGTCTGACAACCTAACGGTCCCGACGCTTTCATTCTGTGATAGCTATTGGGATGGTGAGCAATTCGAGGTTTATAATGCTGATGATAAGGTTGAAATACCGCTCGACCAATTCCGAACGGAGTTCATGGGATATGCCCACGGCTTGGACGCACAATTTCTCTGCTATGAAAACCGCCCGTTTTCATTTGACGAAGCAATTGCAATTGCTTGGCTACATGGAGTAGAGGTTCGTCCGATAAACAAAAACCAATTACGGAAGGTTGTACCTATTTGGGGGGCACTTGACCGGTTTGGTGCTCCATCGGCTAAGTGGCTGCCCTATTGGAAAGGGTCTGGTGTATTTTGCTCAGATTCGTCCGTTAGGGCTAGTGCATTTGCAAAAGATGGCAGAGCGCTAATATTCGTAAGCCATCTCAAGCGCGAACCGCTTTCCACTACCTTGGTAGTCGACCCTAAAATTCTCGGGCTTCCCTCGGAGAAGCTCTCGGCGACCAATGCCATTACTGGCAAACCATTTGAGATTGAGGGGTTCTCAATTCCGCTTGTATTTGAAGGGATGGATTGGAAGCTTATTGAAGTGAAGTAGCCTTAATTATAGGTTAGATGCGCCTATCTGTATTTCCCTGGCCAAAAATCATAGGTTGGAATCCCGAGCATTATGCCTAGAATGGTCCACAGGCTGCCGATAGTAATCTCGCCTAGTATTAAGCCAAAGAAGAATGGGAGCGCCTTTCGATACATTTTTAGTCCGCCGAATTTCAATGTGATAAATTTGGCTGTACTTCCGATGAGAAGCGGCATCCAAAGCTGTGCGACTCCCCAACTCGGTGCAAGGGCATAAGCAAGCGGATGTAAAGGGAACGCCAAAAACCGCATCCTCAGCCATCCAAGGCACATTGAGACGATGAATCCTACCCCAACGAAAGCCATGGCGACTTTGTTTGGCGGGGTAGGTTGTTTTAGCCAGCGCTCAAGTGGTCCAAAGACGTAGCGGCCGTGCTCCACGACATAGATATCCATGTTTGCCGTCGCCCCACCATTGCGAAATATGGTATGAAGGAGCTGCCAAAATCCCAGCGGCATTGCAACTATACCTGCGATGACTATGGCGTAAAATATACTGCGGGCGGCTGTATTTGTGCGTTCAGAGAGCTTAAATGCCTCGGCTTGATGCGGTGCAGGATGGCTGGCATAGCTTATGTTGAACCAGGAGAATGTAGAGAATCCGACGAGCGTTTGCGTTGGTATGTTTTCCGTTCCCAAGGCAGTTGTAAGTACGTAATGGGGTCCCATTGGATACATGTCAGGTACAGGAAACCCCAGTTCTGACCTTATGCGGCTTATGATTATGCAGAAAACGAAATAGAGCAGGAAGAAGATTACAATCGCCCATGCGGCCATCCCAGTAAAATAGGCAAAGATTCCCAGAAAGACAAAGCCGCCAATCGCCCCCAGTATTGCTGTTCTATAACTAATTGCCTCATTGGACTCATCAATCTCTTTTGTGCCTCGAAAAGCAGTGCGGAATACACTTCGCAGATAGCTTCGGCTAGCCCACATGCTCATGATGAGAAAGCCTAGGTATGCCCCATATGCCTGGCTGTTTAGAAAGGGATATGCCTGGTCCAAACCACCTGCCGCTACTCTCAACTCATGTAGGCCGATGACTCGACTTCCGACTAGTTCGAGCTTGCCAATCCAATAGAAGAACCAGCAGGAAAATGAGAGCTCAAGCGGCATAAGAAACGCCAGCCCGATAGCCCAGAAGTAGAAGCCCATTGGGATATAGCCCATCGCATTCCATGGAGGGTCGGTAACATACTTGCCGATGTCCACGCGTGTTATTCTTATATGGGGGACGGATGGATAGAGATAGTTCAAACCTGCGAGGAGGGTTAGCGTACCTGAGAAAGCAAATCCAATCCACATGTGTTTGCTTTTAAAAAGGGAGTAGGACTCGTCGGTCATCTCCAGGGGAAGCTGAATGATTGGAAAAGTGAGCTTCTCTGCTTCAACCCATTGCTTCCGGAGGATGCAGTTAATGCAAAGCATGGTGAATATAAGAACCGCCGTAAAAATTGACCACCAAAATATAGGCACCAACCATGGAACAAAATTAGTTGGGTCATAAAGCGAGGAGTTGCCGTAGTAAAAATTTCTTAGGCTTTCTTGATTATTTACAAAAAGCCATTTTGGGAGCCGGGGCACTATCAGTTCGCCCCACTTGTTCTCAGGCGTTTGGAAAAATGATGCATATCCCATGGCTGAAACGAGGATTGACATCATGCAGTGCGAACAAACGCCGCTTGTAATGGAAATTACTATATAAATTGTAAGCATTTCCATTCGCGATAGAGCGATATTGGGCCACCGGCGCTTGATTAGCATATTGACAACAGTAAGTACTAGGAGAGTGAAGACGCAATTGTAGAACGGTGCCGCATAAGTGGGGTATGAAGTGCGTACCGCCTCGAGTTGTACCACCCAGTAGTCGTTGATGGCAGCGAGGACAAGCGCGAGAGCGATTGACCTTTTAGTAACTCCTCGATTCGGCCGATTTGTTGGTGGCATGTCCATGGTCAAGGAGTATGATATGGAGAATTGTAGAGATTGTAAAGATGCATGAGGTTCATGAGGTATTTAATAGAAAGAATAGGTGCCAAAGCAAGTTTGGATTCAGCGTCCTATCATGCGGGTTTTTCTCCGCGAAGTTTGCTATAATCTAACTACTGTGTATTGTTTTCATGCAGAAATTTTAGATAAAGAAGTGCTTTGAAGGTGTGCCCATGTTATCTTGCAATTTTGTCATTTTTGTTGCACTGCTTATGCTTTTTGCCGGAACAATAGCGCAGGTGGACGGGTCTGCGCCGAGAAAACTTGCAAAGCCGGTCGAGGATGGGTTTTGGCTTAGGCCGTCAAAGGAATGCCCAGCTGAACCAATTATCGGACATAAGGATGGCCTCCGGATAAGTGTTCACCCTATCCATAATGGTCCAAGGGGATTAATCCGAATCCATGTGCCGTATGTTAACCCTGGCGAGCATTCAATAGTCAATTTCATCGCCATCGAACCCATTGTGGGTGGCAAACGTGGGTTCTCAGAGCTTGAACGAAGCAAATTGGACAATCAGCAAGGCCTTAGGATGTGGTTCTCCGACTCACAAGATGCATCCGAAAAGCTCCCCTGTGACACGCCACAAGGTGAAATTAGCCATGTAATAGTGGCTGGCAAGCGGATAGAGACTTTATCTGTTTACCTTCATGTCGAGAAATTTGAAAATGGAGCGCATCCATACTTAAAAGTAATTTTTCGAGAAGACCGCCCAAATGAAGTTGGCTTTCAAGTCTACGCCCACAAAGACAGCGCTCAAATGGAGTCTTGTATCCTCACAGCAACAATGGGTAATTACACCAGATGTCGGCTGCTTTGGCTGAAGGATGAGGTTGTGGATAGTCGAGATATTTGGAAGGATTATCAGGGGAGTGACTTTGTGTATACAGATGATTTCCCAGAGGAGCGAATAAGGCGCGAAAAGGATGGTACGCTGATAGTGGCAATCACTCCAAATGAAACCAACCTTGCTGTTCCAGTACCCGCTGGCGGCTGGTATTACGGCGGCAAGGTTGCCACCCAATACTGGCTTAAATATCCTAGTTCATCGAAAACGGGAGTCAGGGTTCGTGTGAACGGCAGGGCGATGTATTACGGTACGAATACCCTCATACCAGGCGGCGTGGCTTTCGAAAACTTCGAGCTTATCGAAGCCTACAAGCCAGGGAACGAGCTTTGGTTCGGAGTAACGCTAAGAACCCCAAAGGAAATGGGTTGGGAAATCAAGAATCGCTAGCGGCTGACTGCAAACGTGTTTCCATGGTTGACTTTAATCTGCTTGATGCTTCGAGCGTAAAACTTTGCTTGTGTTTGTGCCAATTTTTAGATATAATAAAAATGCTGCATTTGCCAATTGGCGAGGAACCTTTTGCTGGCGATTACCGTATAAGTGAACGGTGAAGGAGAAAACATGGTCGAGCTGAGCGAAGCGGCTGCTGTGGCATTTCGCGCCGAAGATAGGAAGGCGTTTGACGAGCTTGTGCACAAATACCACAAGCAGGCATATAATATCGCCTACCGAATGACAGGAAATCATGCCGATGCGGAAGACCTAACGCAGGACACATTCCTTAAGGCATATCGGTTTTTTGAAAGATACAATCGCGAAATGCCGTTTGATAATTGGCTCTATCGCATTATGTCCAATATCTTTGTAGATTGGCTGCGTCGCCGCCCGAAAGCACAGTTCCGGTCGCTCGATGAGCCTGTAAGGCAGGAAGAGGGAGAGACTGCGCTAGAGATACCCGACACTGCGGAAGGTCCAGAGTCTCTGGCTCTTTCTAGCGAGCTGGATGCCGAACTTCAAAAAGCTCTTAACCAAATTCCTGAGGATTTCAGGCTCACCGTTATTCTTTCCGATATCGAAGGTCTTTCTTATGAAGAGATAAGCGAGGTCATGGGCTGTTCGATTGGAACTGTTCGATCCCGGCTTCATCGGGGTAGAAAACTTCTGAGGAACAAGCTTAAATCTTACCTCGACTGAGGTCTCGAGGAGGGAAATAATATATGAATTGCCACAAGGTTCAAAGTCTGGTTTCGGCATATGTAGACGGCGAGCTGAGCGGTCACGAGATGCTCGCAATTAGACAGCATCTTGCCGACTGCCGAGAATGCACCGCCGAATATGAGTCGTTGCTCAGCTTGAAGAGAATGTATGGAAGGCTTCAACCAAAGTACCCTCGGGCAGACCTCGCAACGAAAATATGCAGTGAACTTGACCGCCTCTATCAGCCAGCGCACGAACGGTGGCTAGGCATATTGAAAAGGTATTTGCATCCTTTCCCGGCGCGAGTGCGATTCGCCGCCGCAGGGCTGGCAATCCTAGCCGCATTGCTGATGATGCGCATCAGCGCCCCCATGTCGCCATATACATCATCGCCTGAATTCGTCCTTTCAGCTCAGGCGATGGCAGACTCCGATATAGGCAAGACCACCATCCCCATCTCGACAACGGCAGTTGGCAAGCGCGTTCTCCCAATCCATGAAGTAGAAGGAGACCCCCTCTCACTTTTGACTGCAACTTATACGTCTGGGGCCAGTTCTGTGAAGACCGTCAGCTTTAGTTATTGAGAGCGGCTATCACAAAAATGCGCTAAAACCAATCTGAAGATAGATACGTCTAATATTACGTGAGGAATCACCCTGCCGCCGCGCTTCCTCAATGACGCGGCGGCGCGCATGTCAGTCGACGTATGGAGGTGTTGAGAATAAATGGACGGGTCGAAATATATCCTATCGAAGCCAGCTAGCTTGTTGGTCGTGATTGCACTCAGCATCGCGCTCGGTGCATCGCTAGCGATGAACTTTAGTGGGCAAAACACCGCCTATGCAGTTGACCAGCAGACAGCAAAGATGGCGCAACGCGCTGCACTTAAGCAAATGCAGGAAGGATTCATCTCGATTGCCGATGAGATTCTTCCCTCGGTGGTTAGCATTACAAGCATACGAACTGTTTCGACGCGACAGACGTTCCCTTGGTTCGATGACGAATTCTTCAAAAACCTTCCATTTGAGATACCGAAGCCTGAAATTCCCGAGAAGCGGCGGATGGAAAGCTATGGTTCGGGTGTCATTGTCCGAAGCGACGGCTACATCCTAACTAACGACCACGTTGTCGGCGGCGCAGAAAAAGTTAAGGTTCACCTAAAAGATGGCAGGCAGTTCGAAGGCAAAGTCACCCGTGATCCTCAAAGCGATTTAGCAATTATTAAAATTGATGCGAAGAACCTTCCCGCAGCCAAACTCGGCGATTCCGCCAAAGTAAAGCCTGGGTCTTGGGTAATCGCAGTAGGAAGCCCATTTGGACTTGAGCAGACAATCACCATAGGCGTGGTCAGCGCGGTGGGCAGACAAGAAATAGCAGGTGACGGCCAGGAAAGTCGGTTCTATCCGAACTTAATCCAAACCGACGCCTCTATCAACCCTGGAAACAGCGGCGGCCCATTAGTTAACGTAGACGGCGAGGTAATTGGCATAAACACGCTGATACGGTCTCCTTTGGGTGTTGGCAATGTTGGCATTGGGTTTGCGATTCCATCAAATACCGCGAAGTTTGTAATGGAGAGACTGATAGAACACGGCAAGGTAGTTCGCGGATATCTAGGTATTGGGCCTGCCGACCTAACGCCGGATGATAAGAAGAGATATGGGGTTGAAGAAGGTGCATTGGTAACATCAGTTGAGGCTGGCACTCCTGCAGATGCGGCGGGCATTCAGGTTGAAGATGTCATTGTTGAGTTTGACGGTAAGAAGATTACAGACGAAATAAGCCTTCGCGAGATTGTTGCCAGCACGCCGCCAGGAAAGCGCGTCAAGGTTGTCGTTGTGCGAAACAAGCAGCGAATACCGCTGGAGGTAACGGTTGGCGAGCGCGATGAGGCAATTGCTTCTTCGCAAGAAAAGGTGGAATCGGAGCTTGGATTCAGCGTGGCGGCGGTAACTCCATCACTCATTCAAAAGTACAACTTAAGCCAAGATGCAAAGGGTGTGATAGTAACCTCAGTCAGCCCTGATAGCGGAGCGGCAAGGGCCGGGCTTCAGCCTGGCGATTTGATTACAAAGATTGGCAATAAACCTATAAGAACGATGGCAGACTTCAATGCCGCAGTCAAAGGCGTGAAATCTGGGGATGAAATCAGGATGATTGTCGTTACAGAAAAACGCAGTAGACTTGTGATTGTGCCTATAGACTAGCAATTCTGGCTTCGATAGCGCACTTGACAGTCGAGGGCAGGACACGTTTCCTGCCCTTGTTTTTTTCAAGGCTCGGATTAGGTTAGGTGAAAATATGCGAGCTTTCGCTGGCAGTTTTAATTGGCATTATGGCGAGAGCGGTCCATGTGCTTTAGGTGTGGATTATTGCCTTTTGCAGCAGTGAATGAATTCGCATTCCGTGAGGAAGGCACTGCGCGGTGCCGATTTTTGGGGAAAGCAGGCTCTGCTATTCTGCAAACAGAGCAAGCAAGCTTTGTCGGGTCAAGCGCTAATCATGCAATCTCGCGCACCTGGTTTGGTATTTTGCGAGCAAGGAATTTATTGACTTTGCATCAAAAACGGGGTATAATACAAATGTATTCTAAAAGTGCACTTCCGTTCCTCCTCGAGTTAACGCGTGGGGGCGATAGGTGTCGACAGGGAACCTAGCAGCATAAGTTGCGAGCCGAGGTGCCGTTGGCCTCGTTAAAAGCGGCAAAAAAACAAACGCGAATAGCACTTACGCTCTCGCTGCCTAATTAGGCGGCGCGTCCGCCCGGCCTAAGCCGGCAGGGTCGGTTTCGGGCGTCACACATGCCGGATTACCCGCGGAACCTTGCCCGGGGAGTCTGCGGGGACGTTAAATCGGGCTGGCGCAGGGGAATCCCGCCTGCAGGAGTCAACTGCGCGAGAGCAAAATGCAGGATACGCTCGTAGAAGCTTATGTAGGCTGTTCCTTGGACCGGGGTTCGAGTCCCCGCGCCTCCACCAATGTAACTTGAACAAGGATTCTCTCTACTGAGAGCGCCGGTGACGTGTGATCCGGCGCTTTCGGCGTTCTGCGCGTGGAATTCGTGCTCAAGGATGATGTCCGGGCCGTCTTCAACAAGCCCGGCCTTTGGACTGGCTTCCGGGCCAAAATAACACATCGAGGCCCCGTTTTCTCTCTTTGCCGCCTTTTTCTCTTTCGCCTTTGGACTTTTGCATTTAAGTCCAAAGGAGGTTTTGATCTCAGGTTTGGTACATTTCGCAACCATTCCGCGCTCGCACGATTGGAGTAGCGGGTGTTACCCACGAATAAGTCTTCGGTAACGCTCGGGGTGGTAGATTGGTCGGGCTAGTCCGTATAACTTGTGATATATAGCTGTTGACATGAGTCACACGGTATAGTATATTACTGCGTGTGGCAGTAGGTTACAACTATAGCAGGAGAGTTATGCGGGATTGAAGACCCTTGTTCCAGATGACTACTCGGAAAGAATACGAAGTCTGCGAAGCAGGAGCGGCCTGACCCAAGTCCAGTTTGCGCAAAAGCTTGGTGTTTCGTTTGCGTCCGTCAATCGTTGGGAGAACGGCAAGTCTAAGCCCACACCTATCGTTTGGGAAATCATAGAACGATTAGAACGATCCGGCGTCGGCGGGCTTGACGATAAACCTAAAACAGACCTAGTTGATCTCAAAGCAGACACTCGCCCATCTTCTTTGGCAGCCGATTTCTCGGCGCGCCCGGACCTCGTGCGTGCGGTTGTGGAAGGACATCGCCTGGGCTATGCTCACCTCTGTAACCCGACCTTCGCTGCAGAAATGTCGCTCATCGATCCTTTGCCGCACCAGCGTATTGCTGTATACGAGCGTATGCTTCGGCAGCCCCGCCTGCGGTTCCTGTTGGCCGATGATGCTGGCGCAGGCAAGACAATCATGGCAGGTCTCTATATCCGTGAGATGCTGAGCCGGCGATTGATACGTCGTGTTCTTATCGTTGCACCTGCTGGACTCATAGGGAACTGGCAACGTGAGTTGGAGACGCTGTTCAGCCTGGAGTTCCGTATCATCACTGGCGCGGATGCTCGCAGCGCGAACCCATTTCTCGGAAATGGAAGTGACCGAATCATTGCCAGCATCGACACTCTTGCCGGTGAGACGATGTTCCGATGCCTTCAGCATCCCGACGTGGAACCTTATGACCTAGTGATCTTTGACGAAGCCCACAAGCTCACTGCGGACCGAGAGCCAGACTTTCACATTCGAAAGACGGACAGGTACAGGGTAGCCGAAGCACTCGCCGGAATACACAGCGACAACCAGAGGTGGTGGCTCACCTGGAAGGCCAAGCATTTGTTGCTGCTCACCGCGACGCCGCACATGGGCAAGGATTTCCCATACTACTGCCTTTGGCGCCTTCTTGAGCCTGAGTCTCTGTCAACACTCGATGCGTTCAACTCATATCCACCAGAAGCCAGATCCCAGCACTTCCTCCGACGAACCAAGGAGGAAATGGTCTACCTGGATGGTCGACCGATATACCCTATGCGAATATCGGACACACTTAGTTACGATCTAACTCAAGGAGAGATCAGCGAGCAGAAACTATACGACGAAACGACCGAATACATCCAGACATTCTACACTCCTATGAGCGTGATGAACACCACGGCGGCGCAGTTGGCGAAGAGCGTATTCCAGCGCCGATTGGCCAGCTCGACATTTGCGCTAAAGAGATCTCTGGAGAAACGCTATGAGAGGGTCACCCAGTACATCTCGGATATCAACTCCGGCAAGATAACACTGAAGCAGCTTGCGTCGCGAGCAAAGCGTCTGCGGGATATCTTTGACGATCAAACCGCCGATGAGGAGGCTCTGAGCGACGGGCGCGAAGCCAATGAAGCAGCCGAGGATGACATCATAAGTGGAGTGATAGCGCGCTCGATCGTCGATCTTGAGGCGGAAGCGGTCAAGCTGGAGTCCTTGATCAGGCTCGCAGACCAAGTCCTAGACAAGGGCGACGAATCCAAGTTTGTCAAGCTGCGGGAGATCATCCAGGACCCAAAGTACAAAGACGAGAAGCTGATCATCTTCACCGAGCATCGAGATACTCTTACGTATCTGGTAAATCGGCTGGAGGGTCTTGGTTTCACCGGTCAGGTAGCCCAAATCCACGGCGGAATGGATTATCAGGAAAGGCAGGCTCAGGTGGACTTCTTCCGCAAGCCTGCCGACCAAGGCGGAGCAACGTATCTCGTGGCAACTGACGCCGCCGGCGAAGGTATCAATCTTCAGTTCTGCCGGCTGATGGTGAACTACGATGTTCCGTGGAACCCGGCTAGACTGGAGCAGCGGATGGGCAGGATTCATCGCTATGGTCAGAAGCACGACCCGGTAATCATTCTGAACATCGTGGCCGGTAAGACGCGTGAAGGCAGGGTCATAAAGGTACTTTTGGACAAGCTGGAGCGCATTCGCAAAGAGCTGTCAGCGGACAAGGTCTTCGATGTGGTCGGACGCGTGCTCGAGGGAGTTTCCATCAAGTCGTATATCGAGCAAGCTCTCACGGAAGACGGTGCGGAAAAAGCAGTGCGTGAGATTGACGAGCGTCTGACCAAAGAGCGCGTTCAGCGCGTGCAGGAAGAAGAGAAGAGCCTATACGGCTGTGTCGGTGACGTAAAGGCCGAGCTTCCCAGACTTAGAGAAGAAATCGAGCGGGAAACGTATCGCCGACTAATGCCCGGCTATGTGCGCAGATTCCTGGAAACTTCAATCCCACTTATTGGTGCAAAAATCGACGGTGACCCCGGCGATGGGTTTTCAATCAAGCCAGCGCAGCCTGGAGCCCTTGACCCATTGCTTCCCGAGTTGGATAGATATCCGAATGGTGAGAGAACAAAGTTCACCGTTAACAAGCCCGAATCAGACTCCAACTTGGTTTTCTTGCACGTTGGAGAGCCCTTCTTCGATGCCTATCGCGAATACATCTGCGCTAAGTTTGCACAAGACGCATTGCGTGGAGCCGTATTCATTGACCCGACCGCTGGCGAGCCTTACCTCTTCCACCTGGCTCTGGTCACGGTTGTGCGCAAGGCCGATCCTGGTCAGAAAGCATTCTCAGGAACGCAGACTCTTGAGTATCGGCTGGTCGGGCTTAAACAGACTGAGAATGGCGACGTCCGCGAATGCCCCGTTGAGCAACTTCTGCTTCTGAAAGGAGCAGATGGAATCACGCCATCATCTGCCCGTCTTGCAGCCGGATCAGCACATTTGATAGAGGCGGCCAAGGCATACTTATTCGAATCTGTTGCCAGAAGAATTGCCCAAGAGCGGCGCGCGGCTCTTCTGGAGTCGCTCAAGGAACGCGAGGAGTTCATCCGGCGCGGGTTCGATTACGAATACGCCGAGCTTGCAAGCGCTCGGGTTGCCGTAAACAAAAAACTCGCAAACGGTGATCCTGCGGCCCACGCCCGATTGGCGACCATCAAAAAACGCCAGGAGGCCATCGAGCGGCACCGGGAAGAAACTTTGGCTATTATCCGCCGTGAGCCTGAGCTTATTTCGCCTGGAGAGGTCACGTTTCTTGCGCATGCGCTCGTTGTGCCCACGCCTTTATCAAAGGAGCTGGAAGAATACGATGCCGAAATCGAGCGCATCGCAATGGATTTTGTCCGGGCCCACGAGGAATCGCGGGGCGCTCGTGTCGTTGATGTATCCACGGCTGAACTCGCCGTTGCCGCCGGGTTGTGCGAATACCCAGGATTCGATCTTCTCTCCCATAGGCCAGATGGAACCAAGCTTTGTATCGAGGTCAAGGGTCGGGCTCGCATGGGCGAGATCGAGCTATCGGAGAACGAGTGGGCGAAAGCCTGTAACCTTAGAAATGACTACTGGCTTTATGTTGTCTACGATTGCGCCACGGCTTTCCCAAGGCTAATGCGCGTGCAGGACCCCTTCGGAAAGCTGCTGGCCAGAATGATAGGAAGCGTCAGGATATCCGAAACCCAGATATTCGACGCAGCGCAAAACGAATAAGGAGGATTTCAATGACAGCGAATGCGAAGTTCGACCTGCCCAACAGCGGCTACGAAGTGATAGAGAAGATACTTCACGCTTACGTGCGCACCGGGCAGCAGGCTGTATCGCTAGACGATGTGGCGTCTCGTGCGGGAATGCACAGAACGCGAATCTCGCCCAACCACGGGTTCCTTGTGGCCGTGGGGAGTCTTGGAAGGTGGTAACAAAAAGAAGTTGACTGACAGAGGTCATCAATTGGCTCTTGCAATCTGCAACAAGATTCCTGATGACGTGTCACGGAATTGGGCTGAGATCATGCAGGGATGCGAACACACTCGCAAGGTACTGGACATGGTGAATGTCCAGGGCGGTGTGTCCAAATCCGATATGCAGGGCCGCGTATTGTCCACTCTTAGAATCGCCAGCAGCAAAAACACGAAAACCGGCGTGAACTGCCTGATCGATATAATGCTCAAAGCCGGTCTTATTGTTGAGAGCGATGGCAAATACGTATATAACCAAGAGTTCGACAGCACAGAAGCTAGCACGAGAGACGTATCCGCAACGCTCGATGAGCCGGGTATTACAAAGCCCCTTGAGACTCAGACTCAGGTAGAGCAGATCGTCAGCGAAAGTCGGGTGGCACCAGACCCCTCGGTACATATCAACGTGCAGATCCATATCGACGCAAACGCTACGCCGGAGCAAATTGACCAAATCTTCGCAAGTATGGCCAAACATCTCTACGGCAGGAGCTGAAATGGATGCATCCGAAGTCAAGCGAATGCTGGAAGTAGCTAGGCGGATTCAGAGTATTTGCCCAGTCGCGAGCAGAAAACAAGAGCCGAAGCCCGAGAAGCTTTTTGACTTGCTGGTCACCGAATCGGAACTTAATGAATGCTGTCGCAAGCTCTTTATGGATGGACACTATGCTAACGCGGTACTAGAGGCTTACAAGTGTCTAAACAACTATGTCAGAACGAAGGTCGCGTCTTCCGAAGATGGAAGCGACCTAATGAAGAAAGTGTTCAGCGCGAAAAGTCCCGAGCTGAGGATCAGTCGGTTCCGAGGGAAAAGCAACTACAATGAGCAGCTCGGCTATATGGAGATATACTCCGGGTGCATGACGGGTATCCGCAACCCACGTGCCCACGAACATGCGCACGAGGATAGCCCCGATGAGGCTCTGGAGCTAATAATCTGGGCCAATCATCTTATGCGAAAGGCAAAGCAGGCAAAGCGAGCGAGGAAAAAGAGGAAGAGTATACATGACTGATAACCCCCGTCTCATCGAATCGGCGTTTCCGCTGAAACAGACATCTATCAATTCCGTGCATGAGAAGAACGTGCGGCACGGGCATATATCGACGCTTCATATCTGGCCCGCTAGGCGGCCGCTGGCGGCGTGTAGGGCGGCGCTTATCGCCACGCTTCTGCCGGACCCCGGAACCGAGGAAGAACGCAAGAAGCTCTGCGAGCGTATCGGCGGCAAGGTCGTCAAGGTCATCAAACAGAAGAAACTTCCTAGCGGCCGAATTGAGAATGTCGAGACCGAGGAGACCGTCGGCGGCATACTGCATTGGGG
>JAIMAU010000018.1 GCA_023511795.1 Armatimonadota bacterium
GTATTCAAATGTCCAACTGCTGTAATAACGATACCAATGAGAGAGATTCAATCAAAGCGTTCGTTAAAATGAAGTATGGTCAGATTGCAACGAATGCCAAGTACAACAAGAGAGCCTCATGCTGTGCCAGCAATGCTTGCGCAGATGCAATAACACAAGGTCTCTATGATGAAGCAGAGACAAAAGACATTCCCACAGAGGCACTGCTTGCCTCGCTGGGCTGTGGGAATCCGGTTGCGCTTGCCCAACTAAACCCAGGAGAAGTTGTACTTGACCTAGGCAGTGGCGGTGGAATTGATGTTCTTCTATCAGCTAGGAGAGTCGGTCCTACAGGAAAAGCTTATGGACTTGACATGACAGATGAAATGCTTGAACTTGCTCGACAAAACCAGCAAGCAGCAGGAATCGACAACGTCGAGTTCCTAAAAGGGAATATCGAGAATATTCCGCTTCCAGACAACACAGTAGATGTGATAATCAGCAACTGTGTGATCAACCTATCAACCGACAAAGATCGTGTATTTGCTGAAGCATTCAGAGTTCTGAAGCCCGGGGGCCGCCTTGCAGTAGCCGACATAGTTCTAACTCGACCAGTCGATGATGTCGTACGAAAGAACCTTGCGCTTTGGGCTGGGTGCATAGCCGGAGCACTTGAGATGAACGAATATAAGGAAAAGCTTAAAGCAGCTGGTTTCGCAAATCCAGAAATTGAGATTGTGAGGACATATCAGGCACACGATGCTGAGGGGATTATCCCTCCAGAGGTAATAACTGAACTTGGCGAAAAAGGCATTGAGGAGCTTACAAGTGCATTTGTTAGTGCTTTCATTCGAGCAACTAAACCCGAAAAGGAAGCAAAACAATGAGCTCAAATCTTAAGAAATTCGCATGGCTAGCTGGCTTTTTCCTGGCAGTATATTTCCTGCCGATTGACTCACCACGTGTAAGGAGAGCATTCATCGAAGCATTTGCGTTACTTCACGATTATGCGCGGGAGCACGTGTTGTTCTGTTTAATCCCTGCCTTCTTTATTGCTGGAGCGATTGCAGTGTTTGTGAGTCAAGCTTCAGTAATGAAATACTTTGGGCCCAAGGCTAATAAACTACTCTCTTATTCTGTTGCGTCTGTATCAGGCACAATTCTAGCCGTGTGCTCATGCACAGTTCTGCCCCTGTTTGCAGGGATATACATGCGAGGTGCAGGTCTCGGTCCGGCAACCGCATTCCTCTACAGTGGACCGGCAATCAACGTACTTGCCATTATACTGACGGCCCGGGTTCTTGGATTTGAAATGGGTGCTGCGCGCGCGATTGGCGCCATCGGATTCGCTTTCATAGTTGGAAGTCTAATGCATCTTCTATTCTTAAAAGAGGAGCAAGCAAAAGCAGTTCAAGCTGAGGAATTCCTCGTAAGCGAAGTTAAAGAAGCACGACCACTTTGGAAGACCGCTATATACTTTGCAGTGATGATTGGAATCCTGGTATTTGCAAACTGGGGACGTCCTGTTGTTAATAGGGGCGTGTGGGCAACAATATACCAGTTGAAGTGGGAAATTTCGGGTGTTTTGCTCATATTGCTTGCCGTTATCTTAAAGAAATGGTTTAAGAAGGAAGAACTTAAAGAGTGGGCATCTGTTACATGGGACTTTGCCCTGCAAATTTTGCCACTATTATTTGCCGGCGTATTGGCTGCTGGTTTTTTGCTTGGAAGACCTGGTCATGAAGGCTTGATACCCTCGACGTGGGTAGCATCACTGGTAGGAGGAAATTCCCTTTTTGCCAACTTCTTCGCTGGCGTTTCAGGAGCTCTTATGTATTTTGCAACACTCACTGAAGTGCCCATTTTGCAAGGACTCCTTGGCGCAGGCATGGGCAAGGGGCCAGCATTGGCGCTATTGCTGTCGGGCCCTGCGCTCAGTCTTCCAAGCATGCTCGTAATAAACAGCATTCTCGGAACAAAGAAGACGATTGCTTACGTATCAATAGTTGTAGTAACAGCTACGGTAGCTGGGCTGATTTTTGGTAGCACAGCATAACCAATTTTATTCATAGGAGGATAAATATGAAAATTCAAATTCTGGGTGTTGGGTGCCCGAAATGCAAAGCACTTACCGAAAATGTGGAAAAAGCCGTCAAACAAGCCGGAATTGACGCAGAAATCGAAAAAGTTACCCAAATTACAGAAATCGCCAAGTTCGGTATAATGATGACCCCAGGACTTGCTATTGACGGCAAGGTTGTTTCAGCCGGCAAAGTACTGGGCCCAGATGAAATTGTAAAGCTTCTAAAAGCCTAAATCCCGCATTCTAAGAAAAGAGGTCAGCAAACGATGAGCACCACATGGCGCATCTTTATCGTCATCGCACTTATTGCTCTTGTTGTAGGAGCAGTCGCAGTCAAGTCGCGCCATAGTGAAAAAGTTGGCGCACCTAAAAAAGAAACCACTGTCGTAAAAATAAACTCTGACAGTTCTCCAGAGCCACAACTACCTAAGTCCAAACTAGAAGCCGTGAATCAACCAAGTCAAACCAAGCCTGAGGTTGATGTATCTGCTGAGAAAAACGACGCAAAGCTTGCTGAGTCTTCAAAGGCAAACGCTCAAGCAAAAACAAGTGAGAAGTCAGAACAAACAAAGCAAGTACAAACAATTACCCAAACAAAATCCTCGATGCAATCAAAGCCTAACCAACCATCCACAAAGCATCTTCCTAAGCTCGTGGACATTGGTTCTGAACAATGCATTCCATGTAAGATGATGATCTCTGTCCTGGATGAGCTTAGCAAGGAATACAAAGGCAAACTTGAGGTTGTTTTTATAGACTTGCAAAAGAATCCCGAGGCGGCGGAGAAGTTCGGCGTAAAGCTTATCCCAACACAAGTGTTTTATGACGAAAAAGGCAAGGAATTCTTCCGACACACAGGTTTCTATCCAAAAGAAGAGATAATCGCTAGATTTAAGGAGCACGGTATCAAACTATAAAGGAGTCCAACTGATGATTTTACGTCTAAAGGCTCTAAGCCTCATGCTTGTTGCAGTTGCATTGATATTGGACACGGCATTTGGGCAGAGCAACAAAAACACGACAACTATCGAATCTAGGTTTCCAGGTTTGTCAAGCGGTCCTTTAAGCAAAGCCACTGTCACCTCTTTAAAGGGAGGCGCTATACTTGTTGCTGATGGCATAAGTATAACTGCAAAGGACATTTCGAATGAAATTGCCAAAGCTCCAAAGGAAACACAAAGCCAGCTTTCGAAGTACCCATTCTTTATGCTCGAACAAATAGCTATTCGCAGATTGATTACTAACGATGCAAAAAAGTGGGCTTCCAGTAAAGGAATAACTTCCAACTCAGACAGCGACCTGGTCGAGAAATACATGAATAGCTACTTAGGTGATATAAAAGTATCCGATGATGAAGCGACAAACTTTTTTAACGAAAACCGCAGTTTTTTTGGCAATTCCACCTTTGAACAAGCTAAACCAAGCATAAAAAGCTATCTCGAAAATGAAAAGCGAGCTAAAGCTGTAAACGACTTTATCAATTCAATCAGCGAGCGCCACAAAATTCAAATTTCGACCCTTTGGGCCAACCAACAATATCAAAAATGGATTAAAAATCCAGTTGAGAAAACTCGGCGTTCCGGCAAACCATCGATGGTGAACTTCGGTTCAGAAAACTGCCGGCCTTGTGAAATGATGAAGCCAATCATAGCTGGGCTTCAGAAAGAATATCAAGGCAAGATTAACATTGTCTTCGTCCACGTAGGAAAAGAGCAAGTACTTGGTGCAGTGTATGGGATTTCCGCAATTCCTGTCCAGGTATTCTATGACAAAACTGGCAAGGAACTTTTCAGGCACGTAGGCTATTTTGACAAAAGTTCGATTATCAAAAAATTCAAAGAATTAGGGTTCATTTGAATATGAGAGAATTATTTACCACACTCACGCAAGCTGTTGAAGGAACCCCGGCTGTTGCGTTGACAGCTGCGTTCATCTGGGGCGTGCTCAGCATCGTGCTGAGCCCCTGTCATCTGTCAAGCATCCCTCTTATTGTAGGATTTATCAGCAAGCAAGGAAAAACAACGCCAAGAAAAGCGTTTGTGATAGCTCTGTTTTTTGCTGTTGGAATATTATTAACGATTGCACTCATAGGCGTCATAACCGCATCCGCTGGTCGCCTAATGGGCGACGTCGGGCCAATTGGGAACTATATAGTAGCAGCCATCTTTTTTATCGTAGGCCTCTATTTGCTTGACGTAATCTCGATTCCTTGGTCTGGGCCCTCAATCTCCGTAAAGAGTAAAGGTTTCTTTGCAGCGTTTTTCTTGGGTTTGGTATTTGGGGTTGCGGTCGGTCCATGCACGTTCGCCTATATGGCGCCAATGCTTGGCGTAACTTTCAAAGTAGCCACTGCTAATTTGGCATATGGAATACTGCTTCTACTAGCGTATGGCATTGGCCACTGTTCGGTTATCGTGCTGATTGGCACTTCGACCGAGCTGGTTGAAGGATATCTTAATTGGAGCGAGGAATCGAAGGGCACGCAGACACTAAAGAGAATTTGCGGGGCGTTAATCCTTTTGGCAGGCGTTTACATGATTTACAAAACAGTTTGATTATTCGCTCGAGTTAGACTTTAGCATCTGAAAGAATTTTAAGCTTTTTATTTCGGCTGGCGAGCGATATCGTATATACCATTGCATTATGTGGCCAATTTGCTCCATGATGTTCGGTGAAATTTCCATTTTTTCTACCTCTGGCGCCTCCGCATGAAGAAGTTTTCGCATAATTTCAACCGTATAATAAGAAATTTGGATGGCATCCTCTGGTAAAGGACCGCACATTCGACATACAACGCCACCTAGTGATGGACTAAAAAACACCTCTCCTTCGGACAGCGGCTTGCGACAGCGAACACACTTATCGAGCGTTGGTTCGTAACCTAGGAGCTTCATAAATTGAAGCTCGAACATGTGGGCGATCTTCTCAGGGTCGTTTAGTCTCTCCAGCAAGTAAAGGCTGGAAAGGAGCAGGTCGAACATGTCAGCATTTGGCTCTCGCTCTTCAACAAATCGCTCAATAAGCTCGGCTAAATAAGTAGCATAGGCTAATTGCCTCAGGTTGCTTCGTACCCGGGGAAACGAATGACGAACCTCCACCTGAGTAATTACGTCGAGCGTTTTACCGGTTGCAAGCTGAAACTTTGCATAGGTAAGCGTTTCAGTGGCACCTGCAAGGCGGCTTATGGGTTTGCGAGCGCCCTTAGCAATAGCGGATATCTTTCCAAGCTCCCGGGTATAGAGCGTGGTTATACGGTCGGTCTCCCCAAAGTCAATCCGTCGCAGAACAATTGCATTAGCGGTATATAAAGGCACCCTTGCTATCTGCTCGCCTTCAGTAGCTCCTCCGGATCGTAGGCTTCCACAAGCGCAACTCCCGTGCTCGTGCCAAGCCGGCTGGCACCTGCATCTAGTAAATCCATCGCAAACTCTACAGTCCTAATTCCGCCGGAAGCCTTCACACCTATCGAAGGGCCAACAATTTCTCGGATAAGTTGGATATCCTCTACGGTAGCCCCACCCGGAGCCATGCCAGTCGAGGTCTTAACGAAATCAGCTCCAACATCGCGGATTATTTCACAAGCCTTAATTTTCTCCTCGCGGGTAAGGTATGCGGTTTCGATGATAACTTTTACCAACGTTCGCTTGGCATCTTCAGTTATACCAGAAAGCCTTGCGGCTCCGACTATATCCGCAAGCTCTCTTTGAACAAAATCGTAATCGCCTGACTTGAAGGCTCCAATATTCATCACAACATCGAGTTCCTCTGCACCATTTGTGACAGCATTCCTAGCCTCGTAAACCTTCGTAGACCTTGTGTTAGCACCAAATGGAAAACCAATTGGGGTGCAAACCTTAACATCCGAACCTTCCAACTGCCGTACAGCCAAAGGAACCCAGAAAGGAAAAACAACGACGGCTGCAAAGTGATAACGCTTTGCTTCCTCACAAAACTTAATAATCTCTTCCCGGGTTGCTGCGGGTTTTAGAAAGGTGTTGTCGATGAGCTTTGAAAACTGCTCCTTTGTATACAACCGTAAACCTCCAAAAAAAATTACTTTACTTTTGTTCCGGCTTTCAGTTCCGCTACCATTTTAGATAAATGACTAAAAAGTTCAGCGGAACCTCCATACTCCGCAATTAGGTTAACTAGTGCGCTGCCAACGACAGCACCATCGGCATAACTGCACACCTCGCGAACGTGTTCCGGCTTTGATACACCAAATCCCACAAGAACCGGAAGGTCCGTGCTGGCTTTTATTCGGGCAACAAGTTCGCTAACGCCAGAAGCTAGCTCAGTTCGCTCCCCCGTAACGCCAGTTCTAGACACACAGTATACAAAACCGGAGGCGACTTTGGCAACTTTCCTAATTCTTATATCGGTACTTGTCGGCGCTAACAAGAATATAGTATTTAAGCCATGGTGCTCAGCAACCTTCTTCCATTCTCCGGATTCCTCAACAGTAAGATCGGTCAATATCACGCCATCTGCACCTGCATCAGCTGCATCGCAGGCAAACTGCTCTAGACCATATCTTTGCACAGGATTGTAATATGTCATTAGAACAAGCGGGACGTCTGAAGTCTTGCGCACGTCGCGCACGAGACCAAGCACGCCACGCACTGTGGTTCCAGCTAAAAGCGCGCGCATTGAAGACGCCTGAATACTTGGACCATCCGCAATTGGATCACTAAAAGGTATACCCAATTCGATAATATCTGCTCCTGCTTGGGCAAGTGCTAGAACTATCTTGGTCGAAGTCTGCAAATCTGGGTCGCCCGCTGTAACAAAACACACTAATGCTCCTTCGCCAGCGGTTCGCAACTCAGTAAGTCGTTTCACAAGACGCGTCATCTTGCCACCTCCTCTATTGGAGGCTTGATGTGCGTCAGGTACTGCGAGGCTGTCTCGACGTCCTTGTCACCTCGCCCAGATAAGTTTATTATCACAATTTTGTCTTTGTCCAGAGCTGGAACAAACTTGCGTGCATAAGCAAAAGCATGCGCTGGCTCAAGCGCCGGGATAATGCCCTCAGTCTTTGCCAGCCACTCAAAAGCCTCTAATGCTTCACGGTCAGGAACGGCGACATACTCGGCGCGACCGATTTCTTTAAAATAGCTATGTTCAGGACCCACCCCAGGATAGTCCAAGCCGGCTGAAATAGAGTGAGTCGTGCAAACCTGACCATCCTCATCTTGAAGCAAGTAACTTCTAGCTCCGTGGAGCACTCCTTTTGACCCGGCGACTAGAGTAGCGGCATGCTGGCCAGTATCCAGCCCGCGTCCAGCTGCCTCGACGCCAATAAACTTAACCTCCAAATCGGCAACAAATGGGTGAAATATGCCCATTGCATTGCTGCCTCCACCGACGCAAGCAATTATATAATCTGGAAGCCGACCCTCGCATTCAAGAATCTGTTGCCTGGCTTCCTTTCCAATAACCGACTGAAAGTCGCGCACTAGCATTGGATAAGGATGTGGACCTGCAACGCTCCCAATTATGTAGTGTGTGCTCCTAACATTTGTTACCCAATCTCGGAGCGCTTCGCTCATTGCGTCTTTCAAAGTGCGAGTTCCCGACTTTACTGGAATTACTTTAGCCCCAAGCAGTTGCATTCTAAACACATTCAAAGCCTGTCTATGTACATCTTCCTCGCCCATATATATTTCGCACTTAAAGCCGAACAAAGCACAAGCTGTAGCTGTGGCTACTCCATGCTGACCAGCCCCGGTTTCGGCGATTATTCTTGGCTTTCCCATTCGTTTGGCGAGAAGTATTTGGCCCATTGTGTTATTCATTTTGTGAGCGCCTGTGTGACAGAGGTCCTCTCGCTTTATGTATATTTTCGCACCACCCAACTCACGAGTCATTCTATCGGCAAAATAGAGCGGCGTCGGTCTTCCAATATAATTCCTTAAATAGTAATCAAGCTCTTCTTGGAAGGAGGGGTCGCATCTTGCCTCCTCATATACCTTGGTCAGCTCATCGAGGGCCGGAATCAAAGTTTCAGGGACAAACCTTCCGCCAAACTCACCAAAGTGCCCCAGACTGTCGGGAACATTAAACGCATTTCTTTGCATTTCTAATAAACTCCTTGATTTTCTCATGACTCTTCTTGCCGGGGTATGCTTCCACCCCTGTGGAAACATCAACCCAGTCGGGGCAAGCTATTCTAATAGCATCTGAGACATTGCTAGGATTGAGCCCACCAGCAAGAATTATATCTTTACCAAGTTTTCTGGCTTCTTTGGCAAGATTCCAATCGAATGTCTTGCCCGTCCCTCCCATTTTACCTTCTACATGTGTGTCAAGTAGAATAGCCCAGCAAATGCTTAGGATGGGGTCCTTAGCGGCTTGGTTTATATCATCGACAGATTTGACCCTCAGCGCACGAATAATTCCAAACTGAGGCTCTAATGAATCCAAACTGCCATGGATTTGAGCGCTAGAAAGCCCGGTCTCTTTCATTATTTGCGATATTTCATCCGCGGTTTGATTTGCAAAAACGCCCACGGTGATTATTGATGATGGGATTACTTCCTTAATTTGGCAAACTTCTTCTATGCCAACTTTTCTTGGGCTCTCAGCGAAGACAAAACCAATAGCATCTGCTCCAGATTCTACAGCCAATACTGCATCTTCAATATTCGTTATTCCGCAAATTTTTACTTTCATTCGCTAACTTGCCCACTACTCACGCCGAAGTCAGCAACTCCCTTACCTTTACCCTTGGGTCCGGCTCGCGCATAAGAGACTCTCCAACCAAAATGGCATCCACACCAGCTTCCATTAACCGCTCAACATCGAGGCGAGTAAATATGCCACTCTCGCTCACTAATATTCGATCTCCAGGAACCATTTTTGCAAGCTCAACCGTGGTTTCCAATTTCGTCTCAAAAGTTTGAAGGTTTCGATTGTTAATGCCAATAATTTCAGCTCCAGATTCCAGTGCCACTTCCAACTCCTCTGCTGTATGAACTTCGACAAGACAAGCCATTCCGAGGTCAGACGCCAACGCCATAAGTTCTGCAAGTTGGCTTTTCGAGAGTGCGGCCATTATAAGCAATATTGCGTCCGCTTGTGCCATTCGTGCTTCATATACTTGAAAAGCATCAATAATAAAATCCTTCCTCAGCACCGGAAGATTTACGGCGTTGCGCACAGCTGTGAGATATTCAAGCCGCCCTTGAAAATATTTCTCGTCGGTTAAAACCGATATTGCAGATGCACCAGCTTCCTCATATGCTCGCGCAATTGCTACTGGATCGAAATCCGACCTAATCAAGCCCTTTGAAGGTGATGCCTTCTTTACCTCTGCGATTAACCTGATAATCAAAGAAGGTCCACGGCCGGCGGATGATTTTTGTACAGCAAGAGCGGCGCGAAAATCCCTTGGCGGAGAAGTTTCCTTTGTTTTAAGTTCATCTATCCGCCATTGGGACTTTCGGGAATCAATTTCAATACGTTTGTCTGCGAGGATTTTTTCGAGGATCAACCCTATGCCAGCTCCTGACTTAGCCTCCTAAGTCCCTCCAACGCTGCAAATGCCCTGCCTGAGTGAATGGATTCTAAAGCTAGTGCTATTCCGTCTTGTATTGTTGGTACTTTGTTAGAGATCATTAGAGCAGCGCCGGCGTTCAGAGCAACAATGTCTAACCTGGGCCCTGGCACTCCTCTCAAGACATCTTCAACAATCTTCGCACTCTGAGAGGCTTCCTCACCTTGGGTTAGATTTTCAACGGTCGTACTACTTAAGCCGAAGTCATTTGGGGATATTTCAAACGTTTCTACTACACCATTTCGAAGCTCAGTGACTTTGGTTTTCCCCAGCGTTGATAGTTCGTCAATACCATCGAAGCCATGAACTACTATTGCGCGTTCACTACCTAGCCTCCGGAGTGCTGCTGCCATCAGCTCGGTAAGACGTGGCTCCGAGACCCCGATGAGCTGCCTCTTTGCGCCGGCTGGATTCGTTAATGGCCCTAAAATATTAAACACTGTGCGTATGCCAATTTCTCTACGCGGGACGACCGCGTGCTTCATCGAAGGATGGTGCGCTGGTGCGAACATAAAGCCAATGCCGACTTTATCTATGCACATTGCTACTTTATCGGGAGAGAGGTTAATATTTACCCCAAGTGCTTCCAGGACGTCTGCGCTTCCACATTTGCTTGACATGGCGCGGTTTCCATGTTTGGCAACTGCAACTCCGGCACCTGCAACTACGAAGGCAGCGGTCGTGGAGATGTTGAAAGTGTTCAGATGGTCGCCCCCTGTTCCACACGTATCAACCAAGCTGTCTGGCTCACACTTCGTGGGTATCTTAACGCTTTTCTCCCGCATTACCCGCGCAAAGCCAGTTACTTCATCAACCGTTTCTCCCTTCATTCGCAAAGCGGTGATTAGGCTTGCGATTTGGGACGGCGTTGCAGCACCGTCCATAATCTCTTCCATGACAGCAGCGGCTTCTTCCTCTGTTAAATCAATCCCCTCAACGACTTTCTTTATAGCTTCCTTAATCATGCAATCCCCCTCACCCAGGATAGAAATTTTTCACAATATTACTTATATTGTTTGATTAAATACTTCATATATTTTTCCCTTAGGGTGGTCATACAATTTGCACTAAAGCCTCTTTTGCCCCTTCCTCATTGAATGTCTTTAGAGCTACACTTTCATTGCCAAGAAGTTTCTGAGCAGTTCTTTTCCGTGCTCTGTGAGGATTGATTCAGGATGGAATTGTACCCCTTCGATTATAAACTCCCGATGCCGAATGCCCATAATCTCGCCAATGCCGGTCTCTGCACTGATTTCCAAGCAAGCCGGAAGAGTTTCGCGTTTGATGATGAGGGAATGGTATCTAGTTGCTCGAAATGGATTTGGCACGTCTTTGAAAATGCCCTTGCCATCATGGTAAATCATCGAAGTTTTTCCATGCATTAGTCGCTCAGCCCGAACTATATCACCGCCAAATGCATATCCGATGCTTTGATGGCCAAGGCATACGCCCAGGATGGGAACCTTTCCGGCAAAGTGCTTGATTGTTTCAACAGAGATACCCGCTTCTTTCGGGCTACACGGCCCAGGCGAAATCACGATTTTATCTGGCTTAAGGTGTTCAATTTCCTCAATTGTTATTTTGTCGTTTCGGAAAACTTTGAGCTCTTCGCCCATCTCGCCTAGATATTGCACTAAATTGTAAGTAAAGCTATCGTAGTTATCAATCATTAGAATCATCGGCAAAACTCCAAATAAAAATACCCAACAAGCAATTACTCAGCTTTTGCAACAATACCTATTTCCTTGTTTCAGACCTCTTAGCCAGTCTAATCTAACCCTTTTTCAGCAAGTTCAATGGCTTTCATTAATGCCCCAGCTTTATTCATGCACTCGCGGTATTCTAGCTCCGGGACAGAATCGGCAACAATTCCAGCGCCAGCCTGCATGTGGGCGATTCCATCTTTAACAAGAATTGTGCGGATGGTGATGCACGTATCTATATTTCCAGAGAAACTAAAGTAGCCGATTGCGCCAGCATATGTTCCGCGCTTAGTTGGTTCAAGCTCTTCGATTATTTCCATTGCACGAATTTTTGGCGCTCCGGAGACCGTGCCTGCCGGGAACGTCGCTCTGAGCACATCGAACTGGTCTAAGCCATCGGCAAGTTGGCCCCGGACGTTCGAGACTATATGCATAACGTGGGAGTAGCGTTCAATAACCATTAGCTCGTCAACGGTCACCGTACCGTATTTGCAGACGCGGCCAATGTCGTTGCGACCTAAGTCTACTAACATGATATGCTCAGCTCGTTCTTTTTCGTCGGCAAGAAGTTCTTTCTCCAATGCCTTATCTTCTTCATCGTTCTTGCCCCTGGGCCGCGTTCCCGCAATCGGGCGTGTAGTAACCACTCCCCTGTCTTCGGTCACTAGAATTTCGGGCGACGAACCAATCAACTTTACGTCATCATAGAAGAGATAATACATATAAGGAGATGGGTTCACTGAGCGTAGCGCACGATATACATCGAAAGGATCCGCGCTGAGCGGTGCTGACAGTCTCTGTGAAAGCACAACTTGAATGACGTCGCCAGCTTTGATGTACTCCTTAGCTATTTCAACTGCTTTCTCATACTCCTCCTGCGTCATGTTCGCCGACGGCTTCAAATCGGAGGGAGCCTCTGCTGGCTTTTCTGATAATGATAGAGGCTGGCGTAACCGCTGGACAATTTCCTCGATTTTCTCCACGGCTAAGTCATAAGTTGTCGCCGGGTCCGAACCAACCTCAGGATTGCAGATAACTTTCAACCTATGCTTTAGATGGTCAAAAACGACAAATATGTCGGTGAATATGAAGAAGCAATCCGGGATATTTAAATCATCAATAGTATCGTCTGGCAGTTCCTCAAAGAACCGGACCATATCATAGCCGATATATCCAACAGCACCACCGCAGAACCTAGGAAGTGTTGGATCATCCACCCACTTGTACTTTGAAAGCAAGTTCTTAAGAATATGGAGTGGGTCTTGGCCTTGCTCCAGCGTAACTTTATCTGCCCTCATGCGTTGGATAATTTGCACATCACGGCCTTTGCTTTTAAAAACTAGGAAAGGGTCTGTGCCGAGAAATGAGTACCTTGCAAGACGCTCGCCGCCTTCCACGCTTTCAAGAAGGAATGAATACTTTCCACGAGCGATCTTCCGGTAGGCAGAAACTGGCGTTTCCATATCGGCGATTATATCGCGGTAAACGGGAACTAGATTCCCAAACTCCGACCGGCGAATAAATTCCTCTTTAGTGGGGTAATACATGCCCGGCTCTCCAATTTCAAGAGGTTGGTTTAGCTTAAGCTTTCCAACCATCATGTTGTTTCCGTATTGTAGCAGAAATAATGTATGCTGGTCAATGTCCGTAGGGCATTGCTTCTAAAAATCCAAGCACATGTGTGGTATAATTGCCAAAATAGGACACGGAGGATGCTAATCTGAGTGCAAAAATGGAAGGCAAACAGCCCATACCTGCAGTAGCTGCCATTATCGTGGAAGAAGGAAAGTTGCTACTTATAAGACGTGGAGCCGAACCAAACAAAGACAAATGGTCGATTCCTGGCGGCAGCGTTCAATGGGGTGAACCACTCAAGGAAGCCGTTAAGCGAGAAGTTCGAGAGGAAACCGGTTTGGATGTAGAGGTGGGTAAAATTGCAGGAGTTTTCGACCTCATTGTTCGTGATGAAGCAGGCAACGTAGCATATCACTATGTCATTATTGACTTTTTTGCAAAGCCTGTTGGTGGAAAGCTAATCCCAGGCGATGACGCCGTACAAGTGCGATGGGTGCCAATTGAGCAAGTTGGCGAGTATGAGCTTTCGACGTTCCTAATGTCTCGGCTGAAGCAAACGAAAGTTCTTTAAAAATCCTATCAGTGTGCGGAGATATCAACACAACCTAACCATTTTTCTCCATCATCTCGATTAACAATTGCTTGGCTGCTTGGATTGCTTTCGCCCGATGGCTTATTTTGTTTTTCTCCGCGGGAGGAAGCTCAGCCATGGTTTTGCCAATATCTGGGAGGAAAAAGATAGGATCATACCCAAAGCCATACTCGCCCCTGGGCTCGTGTGCAATACGGCCCTCGCAAGTGCCCTCAACAACCACTGTGTATCCATCTGGCCTAGCAATCGCTATTGCCGCGCGGAACCTTGCAGTCCTCTTGCCCTCTGGCACGCCATCCATTAACTGAAGAATGAGCATATATTTATCGCGGTCACTCGCTCCCTGTCCGGCAAACCTGTTCGAAAGTACGCCTGGTCGACCACCGAGTGCGTCAACCTCTAGGCCTGAGTCATCCGCGAGAGCAACTTTCCCAGTGGCTTTTGCTGCTTCAAGCGCCTTAATTGTGGCATTTTCAGCGAAAGTTGCGCCTGTTTCCTGGGGTTCTGGTATTCCAGGAAAATCAGCAAGGGAGAGTATCCGAATCGGTAGATCGGCAAGCATAGCACGGATTTCCTCAACCTTTTTCAGATTTCTTGTTGCGAGAACGATTTCGCGCATGGGGAACTCTTTCGACAGTAAAAATCAAAGTTATGGAAAAACTATATCCTTTTCGCCTTAAATAAGATTACCAAGTACCGATTTTTGAATCTCAAAGAGTTCCTTTATGCCCTTCTCCGCCAAATCAAGCAGTTTACCCAGCTTTTGGCGCGAGAAAGGCATACCTTCTGCAGTACCTTGTACTTCGACAATCTTGCCGCTTGCTGTCATTGCAAGGTTTAAATCTACCGCTGCAACCGAATCTTCAGAATAGTTCAAATCGAGGAGCTCTTCACCGCCAACGATTCCAACGCTTATTGCCGCAAGCTGGTCTGTTATAATTGATGTTTTAATCAATTGCTCCTTTTTTAGCCAGTCAACTGCTTCCACGAGAGCCACATATGCTCCTGTAACTGAAGCTGTTCGAGTACCGCCATCCGCCTGAATGACGTCACAATCCATCCAAACTGTACGCTCACCTAATCCTTTTAAATCAACCACAGATCGCAGGGCGCGGCCAACTAGGCGTTGTATCTCCATTGTTCGACCTGCAAGTTGGCCCCGCGATATATCGCGAACATTCCGAGTTCGGCACGAACGTGGTAGCATGCCATACTCGGCTGTAACCCACCCAGTTCCTGAACCCTTCAGGAATGGCGGGACCTTTTCCTCCACAGAAGCTGTGCAAATGACGCGCGTGTTGCCAATCTCAATGAGGCACGACCCTTCAGCATATTGTATATATCCTCTGGTAATTTTCACAGGGCGGATTTCGTCGTTTGCTCGACCGTCTTCTCTTGCCATTCGACTGCTCCCAATTCTTTTCCCCAGCTTACCTCGACCAAGTTTTGAATTTCCCTATTGAGAAATTTACTTCCCAAGTCAGCAAACTTTTCTGTTTTTGCTGTAGTAAAAAAAATATAGGAAGGTTCGTCCCCTGAAAAGTCCAGCAACTTACTGCTACTTAGCAGGTTTGCTGCCTCTACGACAGTTTCTTCGGCTGGGTCGATAAGCGTTATATGCTTGCCAGCAACTCGGCTGATGGCACCAGCTAAAAACGGATAATGTGTACATCCAAGTATTATAGTGCTACAGTCCGCGGATAGCAACGGTTTCATATATTCATGTGCCGCTGACTCAGCTTCTTCGGAATCTGCCATGTCTGCTTCGACAAGGGGCACAAATTTCGGGCACGCCTGCTCAACAACCATAGCAGATGGGTTAAGGCGCAGAATGGCATCCCGATATGCATGCGTATTTACTGTGCCTGTCGTCGCCAAAACCCCGATTTTGCCATCACGGGATACTCGGAGTGCAGCACGAACTCCCGCTTCAATTACTCCAATAACCGGCGTATCGGGAAAAAGCTTACGTGCGGGAGAAAGTGCGAGTGCAGAAGACATATTACAGCCCATTACGATTAATTTGGCGCCGCGTTCTATGAGGAATCTAGTGATTCCAAGTGCAAAGCTGATTATCTCATAGGGATGACGTTCGCCATAAGGAACATGTGCTTCATCGGCAAGATATATAACATTTTCACGAGGAAGTTTTTGTGAAATCTGTTTAACAACTGTTAGCCCACCAACTCCCGAATCGAAAACCCCAATCGAGCCTTTACTTTTCAATCTCGTTGTTGAACCCCATTCCTGAAGAGTTTACGTCAAGTCGGCCGGATAGGTCTAGGTGACCTAGGCTACCTATTGGCTTTCCTTCGACTAGAATGCTGACCTGGCGTATCTCCGAGAATTGGCCCAGCGTGCGCAAGATTGCACCAATAAGAAGAGCCTCTCCCGTAGAACCGCCTTGGAAGTTATCGCGAAATTCATGGCTGAAGTTGACAATCGCCAGCCCATCTTTCACTTCAACTCCCAGCAGCTTTGTTCCTTCAGGAATTGGGTTCGACGGATCTTTACCGTTTCCCTGCTCGACAAGTAGTCTTAGTGCGGCCTCAATTGGGTCTTCTTTAGCAGATATTTGCTTATTTACAGGCCTGAGTTTTGGTCGGCTGTCTTCTATTTTTACATGGAAAATTTTAACTGTCTTAGGCTGCTCTGGCTGTGTACTAGCTGTAGGAGGAACTGTAGGAGTAGAGGATTCTTTCTGCTGGCTTGCCATATAAACTCCAAAAGCCACTGCAACCAAAAAAGTTAAAATTGCTAGAATTGCAAAGGATTTACTTTTCACCTAGCCTCCTCGGTTACCAATACCGGTTTTTTTGCCGTTTGTGATTCCTGGGTACTTCCTTCGACATATACTTTCAACCCACGGACAATTGCCTCTGCCACTCTTTGTTGGAAGTCCGGATCGTTTAGTAGTTTTTCGTCGCCCGCATGGTTTAAATAGGCGACCTCTATTAGAGCCGCAGGAATTCCATAAGCAGTTGCTCCACGTAATACTCCAAGTCCACTCTGATAGAGCCAAAGGTCGCTCTTCACCTTTCTATCTGGTAAACCTGTAACCGCTACAACCTCTGTGTGAATGCATGTTGCAAGCGCCCGAGAATCCGGATCCCATTTGTGAAAGTAGGTTTCTGTCCCGGAAACTGAGTTCATCTTACCACAAGAGTTATTGTGAATGCTAATAAAAATGTCGGCAGAATGCCGCCTAGCAAACTCAGGTCTTGCGGAAACTTCCAAATAGGTATCATTATCATCCCGCGTAAGCAGCGAGCAGGCACCTTCACTTTTCAGCAAATGGTGGACACGTTTGGCAATTTCAAGGTTGATGGTTTTTTCTAAGCTACCATTGCATCCTAGTGCCCCCCTTCCAGCCTGCCCTGGCCCACCGTGGCCAGGATCTACTACTATCACCTTTGATGCAAGCGTTCCGCCCGATGATTTGGGGGGCTCAAGTTTCATGAGTAGCCTGTTTGAAGCCTTATCCAATCTAACTTCAGGAGCGGCAACTCGAGTTAACTCAAGGGATATCCTTACTAAATTACCATTTTGCTGTCCAGCCTGAACACTCCTAACCAACTGGTGCTCTTCCGTCCATCCATCAAAATTGCACGCAAGGACCGCGTTCTTTATATCTAGGTACACTCGGTCTGGATGCCTAAGCAATGAAGTCTCGTATTGAATTTGCTTGCTAGCACGAACCTCCAGCTCTATGCTCTTTGGGCTTCGGTTATGACAAATAATCGAGATTATCTCAGCAGGAGGAGGTGGAGGTTTTACTGCAAACTTGGTTGTGTCCGCAGATGCATCGGACTTCATAACTGGCGGAGAAGGAGTAATCTCCACTTCGATGTTGCCATTAGCTTGATTTTGCTTGAAATTATTATTATTTTCCTGCTCTCCACCTAATGTTGCAACCCTACCTGCAGGAATGACATTAGAATCCCCTTCTGTTTTTAAAGTGGCAACAGGAGGCGTTATAGAAACCACAATTTTCATTGACTTTGGCGCACTCAACGTCTTGTGCTGGAACGCGTGCGGAAGGTCGAGTACTATCCGGCCGGTTTCGCCGTCCTCGCGAATACCCGTTCGGATACTGATAGAAGTTGAGTTTCTCGTCAGATGCTCTATACTTGATGGCATATGAACCCCGGATATATCGAGAATCAGCTTTTTCTCTGAGGCCCACCGCAGCACCTTGTAAGTTACCGGATAGCTTGTATTCACAACCAAGCGGGAGCCATCAAATTCAATGCATTCAATGCGTGCGCGTATGCTTAGGCTTTTCGATTTCTCGTTCCAGAAGGTTACTGCACCTAGCTCTTCAGCGATATCTTGTATTGGAATCATAGGGTTTCCATTGAAAATCTTCGCCTTGCAGGTGAACTTCTGGCCGCTTGCAGAGGTTATCTCGACTTCCTGACATTCATCCTGCTGTTCACCCACCAAAGAACCCCTTGCACCGAGGGCAACTAGAGAGGCAAGGGGAACATAAACGTTACTCTCTTCGCGGATTGGTTGGATTGCAAAGTGAGTATTATGCCCAGCGATTACAAGTTTAATTGGTTCTGCGAGGAGAAACCCTTGGGCCACTAAAATGAGAATTATTAACAGAAGCAGTGCGCGCTGCACCTTGTGTTGCAATGCCTTCACCCCATGGGATAAAGTGGAAAAGAAAAATGGTTACCTTCCCTTTTTCCCATTTTCCGTTCAACCGCTCATGCTCCGTTTTCAATAGCAGCATGAACCTCGCCAATGATGACGGGGCTGTAGATTCCCCGCATTATAAATTCTGGCTTAGAATAACCCAGGCAATAGACTTAAGTATAATTTTTCCACCTGCGCCTGGATGTTCGTGCAAACACTATATCATACACTTAGACGCTCGTCCAGTGGGGCTTGTATATTTCGCTAGCCCTCCCTATTTCATTCACTTCAGAAAATTACTTAGGGCTGACACGAAGACCCACTAGCTTCCGAGCTGCTTGGAACTGCCACGGAATACTCCCACGAATCAAATATTTTGCCTTCTATATCCTTCGCCTTACACTTAACCTTTGCGCCATCAACCTCGATTACTACATAATGATACTTGCTAATGGCATCCTCACCTTTATAAATTGGCGCTCCGCACGTGCCATTTATCACTTGAAAGATGTTTCCATGACGCGACCGCTTATACAGGTGCTCATGGCCACAGAAATATATCCTAACACCCGCCTTTTCCATCAGCTTCCAGAATGCATCGCGCTCATCAGGATGTGCATCCAGTGAGCTCTTGATATGCGGACCCACCGGGTATGCTGGATCGTGCGCCATTACGAAAATATGAGGTTTATTCGTCGACTTTAGGTCTTGCGCAAGCCATTCAACTTGAACGCGATGGGTTTCCCCTGGATGATAGCTGTTCAGTCCAACGAAATGGGCATTCTTGTGGTTAAATGAAAAAACCAATTCCTTATGCCCTGGCGGGCCGTTGAGCGGCTGGTCGATTTTCTTCCGAAGAACATCTTCACAGGCGGCTGAGCGAATTTCGTGGTTGCCGGGGACGTAGTACCAGCGGCATTTTAGCTTTTTCATAACAGAAAGCCAAGTATCCATTTGGGAACTTAGCACCTTTGGATCTTTTGAACCGCTAACCGCATCGCCTTGGAAAATGACTAAATCAGGTTTTTCGGCATTAACGCGGTCGATTATTGCCGAAAACACCTTCATATTTACACCATTATCGTCTCCCCGGCTATCCGCCATGGAGACGAACTTCCAAGCATAAGATGAAATCGGAAGAATAATCAATAAAAAAATAATGATTGGGGTAAAGAGGACTCTGCGCTGCATTCTAAGCGTTCCTTTCCACTTCGGCAGTTGATTCAGTCGCCGAGCATTTTTATCTAATTATATCAGAAGTGGCAACTTACGTCGGTGCTAGATTTCTCTTTTAGCAAAACTTTTAATGGTTTTCTTCAATTAAATATGCAGTTCGGAGATGTAAAGGAAAAAGTTCTCAAAATACCGAAGTAATCATGTGATTATTCCAACTTTCTGAGGTAGAACGGCTTCTTTCAGATGAAAAGCAATGGCCGAGCCAATCCGCAAGTCATACTTAGCCACTGATGGCTTTGGTTTTCAGCTATGGAATGTAACCATCGGATTGTGAAGCGAACTCCGAATATCCTTAGAATCAAGATGTACTCGTGCCAACGGCTTGCCGCTTCGAAAGAAGGATTATAAAATGAAGTTTATAGACTGTCACGTTCACTGTTTCCCTGATTCTCTTGCTGAAAAGGCCGTTGCGAACCTCGCAGAAGCCTATAAACTCCAACCGTCCTTCAATGGCACAATAGCCGGCTTGCTCCGCCAGATGGATGAAATGGGAATACAAGCCTCGTTCATCCAATGTGTCGCAACAAAGTCGTCACAGGTGCCATCAATCAATAACTGGCTGGCGGAGGTTAAAAGCGAACGGCTGGTCCCATTCGGCGCAATACATCCTGACTTCCCAAATCCCGAAACCGAACTCTGCCGGATGCGTAAGCTTGGAATTAAAGGAATCAAACTGCATGGAAACTGGCAGGGGTTTCGACCGGATGACAAGCGCATGATTCCAATCTACCAGGCCGCTCAAGAGAACTTTATAATCTATTTCCATGCAGGTGGCGAAATTGTGGATAGCTTGGAGGTGCTTGCCACCCCTAAAGCGCTTGGTAATGTTCGGCGGATGTTTCCCAGCCTCAGGATGGTTTGCGCTCACATGGGCGGATACAAAATGTGGAATGAAGTTGAGAAACACCTTCTTGGAACCGATGTCTACTTCGATATGTCATACTGCTTCCCTAGGGATATGCCGGATGACCAGATGGTTAAATATATCCGCATGCACGGCGCAGAAAAGATACTCTTCGGCAGTGACTCTCCTTGCGGCCACCCGAAGCCCCAAATAGATAGACTTCTGTCGCTCCCTATCACCGATGAAGAAAAAGAGCTTATTGCTTGGAAGAATGCAGTACAGTTGCTCTCTTAAATACTCTAACAACCTCAAAAGGTTCACTTAAGCGACTTAAAGCTGGCGTGAAAACCGCCGACGAATAGACAAATAGAACTCGGCAGCTTGCGAAATAGCAAGTCTGACACTTCCAATCGCGACATATTGTAATTAATTGCGTTTTAACTTTAAGTCTTTTTCTTCTGCCCTCCTTTTTCTAAAAAGTTAGGCTCTCCTCAAAACGACTTCAAACATTAATTTGAACTTGCTCCGAGAAGGGGCAAATATCGCTTTGACTTCACCAATAAAGCAGGTATTAGCAACAAGATAATCATAACTGCGGTTACGGTTGCACCGGTAGGCAAATCAAACCTGTAAGACAAGTAATATCCAATTACAGCTGGAATAAGAGCGTGGGTTGGCGCTATTAAGATGGCTGTTTTCATTCTCCTAGCCAAAGCAAGCGCGGCCGCCCCTGGGACTACCAGAAAAGCAAAAGTTACCAACGTGCCTACGGACCTTATGCTAACTGCCACAGCCACGCCAAGAGTTAAGAATATAATCGCATCAATTAATCTCACCTTGACACCCTGGGACGCGGCTGTTTCTGGGTCAAACGAGCTGAAAATGAACTCCTTAAAACATAGCCAATGGACTACTCCAATGGCAAGGAATACTCCAAGCATTAACCACACATCCGCAACGTCAACGCCAATAACGCATCCAGTCAAAATATCTAGCATGTGCGCCTCGCCCGAACCCAAATGAATAAGCAAAACCCCAAGTGCGCCAGCTAGTGCATAACCTATACCAACACCAGCCTCCTGGGGAACACCACGCCTCGCTCTTATGCTAAATATTCCTACTCCCCCAAGCACAAAAGCCAATGAGCCTATAACAGGATTTAGTCCTAAAAGCAAGGCTGCAGCAATTCCCGCAGAACTTACTTCTGCTAATGCGGCCCCTAGGAACACCACTCTTTTCAGAATAACAAATATTCCAAGGTAGCCGCACGTAAGGCCTGTCAATACCAAAGCAATTAACGGCATTCTAAGAATATTATCTGTGAAAATTTCCACCTGTTTCCTCCTGTGTCGAACCAAGCTCATCGCTTAAAAACTGAAGATGCTAAAACACAAACCTGTGTCCGTTGATTTCACCTACCTGCACCTCAATACCATAAAGACGGGTTAAGTTCTCAGCTGTAACAGCTGTTTCGATAGGTTCGAGCTTAAATGTGCTTTCCTCAACAAAACCAATAGTTTCCACATAGTTAACTACATGGTGAAGCAGATGGCTTGCTACGACCACTGTCAAATTTCGTTTGTCATGCAGCCGTTTTAGGAGATCCATTATGCTTCTCTGACCAGCCACGTCCAAGTCAGTGGTTGGCTCATCCAAAATCAGAACATTTGGTTCGCCAGCCAGTGCTCTAGCAATGAGAACTCTTTGCTTTTGTCCACCTGAAAGATCTCGAAAGAGGGAATCTGCTAGGGAGCCCACTCCCGCCTGCTCTAACGCAGTCAGAGCTGCTTGCCAATCTCTGGGCTTTGCACGACGTCCGAACCCAATCAGACGCCATCTTCCCATGAGCACAACATCCAGGACAGAAAGTGGAAAGGCATCATCTGGAGACTGGCGCTGGGGTACGTATCCGAACTTGATGTTCTTGCTGTAAGTAATCTGGCCTCTAATGGGAGAAAGCATCCCTAGCATTCCCTTTAGAAGTGTGGTTTTTCCAACTCCGTTTGGACCTATTATGCCCACAAAATCGCCTTCCTTTATAGCGAAGTCTAAAGCAGTAAGTATTGGTATCCCATCATAACCAAGGTCAACATCTTTGAATCGGATTATTTCTTTCATAAGAACCTCTACTTTAGTGCATCGGCTATCTTGTTCACAATATAATCCATCATTTTGATATAGGAATCTGCGCCTTTGACCGCCCCTACTTCGTAGGGTAGCACACATATCTCAGCACCAGTCTCCTTTGCGATTAACTTTGGAAACTTCTGAGGATAGAATGTCTCCATCATGATGACCTTTACTTTCTCCCGTTTCATTGCGCGAATAAGCTTGCTGACGTGCGAAGGCGAAGGAGGTATCCCTGGTTTTGGTTCAATTGTACCAGCATCTTCGAGGCCAAAACGTCCGGTAAAATAAATCCAGCTTTTGTGGTAGGTTACAACAGGTTGGCCTTTAAATGGCCGAAGAATGCCTCCCCATTTATTTATCGCTGAGTCAAGTTCACTAAGAAATCGGTTATAGTTACTTCGGAATTTATTCTCATCTTTTGGCGATACCCGAATAAGGCCTCCCAAAATATTCCTTGCCACAATTTTTGCATTCTCTGGGTCGAGAAGATAGTGAGGATTCCCCAGCGGATGAATTTCCCCCATAGACATATCTATTTTTCCAGCGGGCACTTCACGCTTCTTTATACCGAGAGAGGCATCTACATAACCAGGACCTCCCTGAACAATTTTCTTATTGCGTGCGCTGTCTATCAACGGCCGCATCCACTGGTCGAAACCCATTCCGTAGACCACGACAACATCGGCATCCTTCAACTTAGTAATGAAACTGGGTCTAGGTTCTACAAAATGAATGTCTTCGGTAGGTCTGGCAAGGCTGGTAACACTCACCAAGTCACCGCCGATATTGCGAGTGATATCCGCAAGGTTTGATGCAGATGTAACAACTTTTATCTTCGCATATGAAGGTACCGCAAGTATGATTGTCAAAAGGAGCAAAGAAATTACTCTTATTTTCATATTGAATCCCTCCTCTATTGCAGCTCGTGTGAATGTGGGCCAAGACCCCAAACAAATTGAAGAAATGTAGATAAATAGTCGTCTGAACTATTTGAGCTTCCTTTCGTAACTTGAAGACGCATGTAGCTAGTCTCCGTAAGCCGCATGGTATAAATTGCGGAAAGACCCGAATCGTGTCCTATTTCGGGAGCAGGAAGTGAAGCCCAGTCATACCGAATGCCAACCTCATTATATTTATTAGTTCTATATGAGTAGAGTAAATAATAGCCATTGCGCGCCCCATCCCCTTCTGCCAGGCATCTCTTCTGGCGCACTGCCTCAGCTTGTAATAGTATTTGTTTGTGCGCGGCTGGCCATGCACGGTAAGTGAGGTCTACACCATAAAGCCTGGTCTTTGGATTGCCCAAGGATTCCTCACCCTTCCCACCTGCCATGCTCATGCCGACTTCCAATTCAGCAAAATCCTGCACTGGCTTTGAAAGCCATAGCCTGCCTGTGTAGAGCCGATCATGCACTCTTATGCCTAACTCATGATGCTCAACACCTTCAGCGTGCTCATGATGATGATGCGCCGATGGCTTCCAAATGCCAACCTCAGCCTGGCAAAAGAAATTACCTTTAAGAGGAAGCAGGTAGTTTACTTGCGCCCCCTGCCCCGTGAGTCCTTCCTCAGGATTTAGGAGATTTCTAATGGCAAAAGGCTGAGTCACGAAAGGCCATTCCTCACGGTGGGCAGGATTATTTTTTCCAAAATTAATGAACTTTTTGCCGACATTCAAGGAAAGGTCGGTATTTCCAATTTGCAGGAACGACGCATAAGCTTCTTCCACACCAATTGAGAGTTCTTCTCCCTCAGCGGTAATAAACACGTCACCTCTAATTTGGGGGTAAAGATAGCCCTGAATCCCAAGCTCAATTCCGCGGATTTGGATTTGGTCGCGATTGGGCTCTAATTTCGTTGTGCTAATAGTTCCCAAGGTATCAACAATGATACTTATATCAGGCAAAAGCTTTTCGTTGCCGGTAGGTTGGATTGGCTGAGGACTGATTTCCTCAGGAGCTAGTTCGGTAACTTCAGATTTGTCCTCTACAAGATCCTTGATTTGATTCTCCAGCTCCTCGATTCTTTGTTCAAGGCTCTGAACTTGTTGCTCATATTCCCGGCTAACGTCAGAATTACCAGCCAAAGCTGGCAGGAAAGCTACGAATTGAAATAAAAGGCACAGTAGGAGCTTGCAACTATTCAATTAATGTCCCTCCTTAAAAATAGTCTTCCTAATTAGCTTGTCAACTTATACGACTTGAGATTGGAAGACTACGCAGGAGGAGCCCTGGGGTTAGTTGGGGAAATATTGAGCGCTAACGGTACTTGCCAACCGTAAGGGGAAGCTTGTGAGACAGATTCAGGAAATTCAACCGAACCGACCGCAAATAAGCAATAAGAACCTGCCGCCATCAGAAACAAGCATGCTGGGCAGGAACTCGAGTCATGTCCATGAGCCGTCTTGTCTTGGGGCAAGATAACCGATTGTTCGGAATTTACTTTTGCGCAGAATGATTGGTCATTAGGAGAACAGCATTCTAATTGGATGTGGAAAAACAGTGCCCACGACCAAGTCGAAAGAAATGTCAATACTAATAAAGCTGTTAGTATTCTTTTAATAGATTTAGCTTTCCACATGCACAACTTAGAAGTTTTCATCCCTGACATTCCTTCTTGATGTGGGTTCGCCTACAACTGTTGCCTTCCTGAAATACGCACAAACAAACCTATAGGTTCCCATCCTCAAACTTACTTCTATTCCTTGTTAAATTCCTCCAATTCGGCTACTTTTCGGCGCTTCATTAGCCACCGAGCACGGAATGCAAGGATAGCAAAGAACGCCATCAAGAACGAGATGGTTGCGCTCCCAAATCGAATCCACCGGTCAAAGCCATACTCATTCCAAAGATACTGCCGCCATTCTTCTTCCAGCTTTTCCGGTCGGACACCAATGCTGTATTCGAGAGCTGTAGGAAAAGGATTACCCGCCGAAAGCTCGGCAAGTAAATCAGGAATGCACTCCGGACCGTATTTCTTTGCCATATAACCAACTATTGAGTAGCTTTCGACGTATGCAATTGCACGCTGTTTTTCATCCTGCGGAAATACATAGGAGATCCTATTAAGAGGAATAATCCTACCTGAGGTACCAATTTCTTTAAGAAGTTCAGCATCGCCGGGTGACCAATCACCTGTTAAGTATTTTGCGAGACCTTCATGCATCCATAGAGGCATTCTAGAAGTGAATGCTTTAAGCCGCCGAGAAAGAAAAACATGTGCCAATTCATGAGGAACAATGCTCTCGATTCGTGTGAAAGTATTGGAGGCATCAATTTGAACCTTCAAAGTCCGGGTATGAGCCATCCCGACAATGCTCTCATCTGGCTTTGCGCCAATTGCCTCTGCGAATGCACGGCGATTTGGATAAAGATACACAGGTATTACGCCACCTGGGTCAAAATCAAGCTTTTCAGACAGCACCGAATGCCATTGTTCTCCAATTTTTGCCACTCTTATCCCTTTGGATCTTGCACCTGGCGAGTAATAAATGAGGAAGTGTCTAGTCCTCAAAGTCTGCCATTGTTCTTGGGCAGATAGCGAACAGGCAAAAATAAAAATAACAAGACTGACGAAGAAAATTCGTGCCATTCTATAGGCAGTCTAGCATTGGAAATTAAGGGTGTCAATTGGCAGGTTGTGAAAAAGATTTCAGAACGAGTGCCTGCGAATGCATTCGGCCTATTAGTACCGGTAAGCTGAGGACGTTGCCGTCCTTACACCTCCGGCCTATCACCGGGTAGTCTACCCGGGGCCTATTGAGGAGACCTCGTCTTGGGGTGCGCTTCGCGCTTAGATGCTTTCAGCGCTTATCGCAAGCCAACTTTAGCTACCCGGCGATGCCCCTGGCGAGACAACCGGTACGCCAGAGGTTGGCCCGCCCCGTTCCTTTCGTACTAGGGGCAGCTCCCCTCAAGTCTCCAGCGCCCACGGCGGATAGGACTTGAACTATCTTGCGATGATCTAATTCTAGCTCACAAACCGCTTTAATAGGCTGTTAACCCAACCCTTGGGACCTCCTTCAGCCCCAGGATGCGATGAGCCGGAAACGAGGCACCAAGCCTCCCCGTCAATGTGGCCTATCGGGGGAGATCGGCCCTGTTTTCCCGGGGAACTCATTATCCGTTGCCGCGGTACCCCTTCCACACGGTAGTACCACGTCACTAGGCCCGACTTTCGTCCCTGCTTGAGTTGCGGCTCGCACAGTCAGGCCCCCTCTATACCCTTGCGCTCAACGCACGGTTTCCAAGCGTGCTGAGGAGACCTTTGGATCCCTCCGTTACCTTTTAGGAGGGTGCCGACCAAGCGAAACTGCCCACCTACCACTGTCCCTCGGGCTTCAGGCCCGGTGCGAGGTTAGGGTGTGCGCACCTTGAAGGCAGTATCACACCTTAACGAAAAGTTAATATGACCAATTTTAATGAATTGGCCACATCAACTTTTCCTCCTACTTTTCATAGATGCGCACACCCAATAGTAGGCTGCAGTAAAGCTCCCGGGGGCTCCCCGTCCCGCCGCGGGTTGCCTGCATACTAACAGACACTTCAGTTTCACCGGGTCCCTCGTCGAGACAGCGTCTGGGTCGTTGCGCCGTTCGGCATGGCGGAAATTATCCGCTGAGGAGTTTCGCTACCTTCGGGTCCGCACCATTTAATGTGGCGCGGACCGCCGTTTGCCGGTTGTTCGGTCTCCCGCCCCTTTCGGGACAGGATTCCTTAGTACTCCGGTACTGGGCAGGCATCGGCACCTATACATCGGATTACTCCTTGGCAGGCACCTGTGTTTTTAGTAAACAGTCGCCCAGACCTGGTCACTGCGGCCCGTGAATGCCCTCACCCAATCATCCAACGGTCATTCCCCTAAAGAACGACCATCGCAGGAAAGGGTGAGGGCAAACCGGGCACCCCTTCTCCCGAAGTTACGGGGCCAGTTTGCCGAATTCCTTGACGAGAGTTCTCCCGAACGCCTGAGGATTCTCTCCTCACCTACCAGTGTCGGTTTGCGGTACGGTCACCGGGCAAGGCTGTCGGAGCTTTTCTTGGCGGTTCGGCCTTCCCGGGTGCACTTCCAAGCGTGCCCCGAGTTGGCCTACCCGCGTCCCTCCGACAACAAAACAAGTTGAGAAAAATACTTACTCAAGGTTTTCCCCGGTGGCGCCGGAATATTAACCGGACCATCCATCGCCTACGCCTTTCGGCCTCGGTTTAGGGTCGGCTAACCCGAAGCTGACGAACGTTGCTTCGGAAACCTTAGGCTTTCGGCGGAAGGGATTCTCACCCTTCTTAGCGCTACTCGTGCCGGCATTCTCACTTCCCTGCAGTCCACCCGAGCTTACGCTCGAACTTCAACCCACAGGGAACACTCCGCTACCGGTTAGCTATCAGCTTTTGCAATACAAGATTTACTTAGCTGAAGCCAACCCCACAGCTTCGGTGGCGAGCTTAGCCCCGTTAATTTTCGGCGCAGGTTGGCTCCACCGGTGAGCTATTACGCACTCCTTAGATGATGGCTGCTTCTAAGCCTACATCCCGGTCGTCAATGCCTCCCCACACCTTTGCAAACACTTAGCTCGCACTTGGGGACCTTAGCTGGCGATCTGGGTTGTTCCCCTCTCGGTTGCGGAGTCGCAAATCCCGCAACCCCACTCCCGGACTTTTGGCTACGCCATTCGGAGTTTGGTTGGGTTGGGTTCGAGGCGTCGAACTTACCCCATCCAGTGCTCTACCTGCGTAGTCGACCATCCGAGGCTGCACCTAAATGCATTTCGCGGAGAACCAGCTAGATCCGGGCTCGATTGGCATTTCACCCCTACCCACAGCTCATCCCATGGTATTGCAGCACCAACGGGTTCGGGCCTGAGCCCCCAAAAGGGGGCCTCGCCCTGTCCATGGGTAGATCGCCCGGCCTCGGGTCTGCTGCCGGCGACTATACGCCCTATTCAGACTCGCTTTCGCTACGGCTCCTCCCGTGATTAACGGGATTAACCTCGCCACCGACAGCAACTCGCCGGCTCATTATCCAAAATGCACGCGGTCACGGAAAAGTTATCGAACATTAGGTGTGACCAGACAACTTTTCCGCTCCCACCGGCTGTGGGCATACGGTTTCAGGTTCTATTTCACTCCCCTTCCGGGGTTCTTTTCACCTTTCCCTCACGGTACTGGTTCACTATCGGTCGCCAGGAGTATTTAGCCTTAGGAGGTGGTCCTCCCAGATTCACGCAGGGTTCCTCGTGTCCCGCGTTACTTGGGGCGGCGCGCAGGAGTCCGACTCTTTTCGCGTACGGGGCTATCACCCTCTATGGCGGACCGTTCCAAGTCTCTTCTGCTAAGAGCCGGATTTGTAACTCCTTTAAAAGATGAAGGTGGAGGAAAACAATGAAATTTTTGCTTCCCTCTTCCTTGCGCCGCCCCACGACCCCAAGCTATTTCAAATTTAGGAATTTTGGTTTGCAGGTTGGAAGGTTTTCCAAACTGCAAATTATTCCTCCATTTGATATAGCTTGGTTTAGGCTGTTCCCGTTTCGCTCGCCACTACTCAGGGAATCGCGTTTGCTTTCTTTTCCTCGGGTTACTGAGATGTTTCAGTTCGCCCGGTTCCCCTCCCGGTTTGCCCGGGATGACGCGGCATTACCCGCGCCAGGTTTCCCCATTCGGAAATCCCCGGATCACAGCCTGCAGACGGCTCCCCGAGGCTTTTCGCAGTCTGCCACGTCCTTCATCGGCTCTGGCCACCAAGGAATCCACCGTATGCCCTTGTCTGCATTCTGCAGGCACTCGTTCAAAAATCAATTGTCAAGGTGCAAGCAATTGCCTTGGTCCGGAAAGCCGGCTTATTTTTCTTTTAAGAAAGTCCAACCGCACCTTCCGGTACGGTTGCCTTGCTACTCCAACGTCCAGCCGGTTGGGCCCGCCTAACCCCGTCAGTATGCAAAAGATGAAAGAGAAGAGTTTCCCCGCCTTTCCTTCTAGCGCATTTCCACGGGGCTTCGGTCGGGCCCGCGCGGCCGGAACGCGGTTAGCGGTATGAAGGACGCCTGGGAACGTATTCACCGCCGTATCGCTGACCGGCAGTTACTAGCGACGCCCACAATGGGCCACCTTCATGCAGTCGAGTTGCAGACTGCAATCCGAACCACGGCCCGCTTTTCGGATTGCCTCCCCCTCGCGGGGTCGCCGATTGTACGGGCCACTGTAGCATGTGTGCGGCCCAGGGCTTGCGGGCCGCACGGACTCGCTGTCGTCCCCTCCTTCCTCCAACCCCACCCCAAGGGCAGGGCGGCGGTTCCCCCAGAGTGCTCAACTCCCCGGGCAGTTGCGATTTTGAGGTCGAGAAAACTGGATTTTCACAACCTTAAATTGCTTTCTGCCCGAGTAATGGAGCAACAGGGGGTGTGGGGTTTCGTCCGCTCCCGGAGTGAACCGGACATCTCACGACGCGGACTGACAACAGCCACTCAGCACCTTGTCCGCATGCCGCTTGCAAACCGAGACAATATTCATTGCTACGGCTGGAGGTCGGCGACCGGCCGCTGTTTCCAACGGCTGGGCCGAAACCTCAGGCATGCGGACAGCCCTGGTAAGGTTCTTGGGTCAGGGTCCAATTAAGCCACATGCTCAGCCGCTTGTGCAGGCGTCCCCAATTCCCATGATTTTCAGCCTTGCGGCCGTACTCCACAGGCGGGACACTTAACGCGTAAGCTCCGCCCCGGGAGAGTTCGTAGCTATTTAGTTTACTAGCTCATCACTCAGATAGTTCTGAGCCAGTGAACTAAATTGCCAACTAGCTCCCCCAGGACAAGTGTCCATCGTTTAGGGCCAGGACTACCCGGGGGCCAGACCGGTTCGCTCCCCTGGCTTTCGCGCCTTCAACGTCAGGAACAGCCTAGAGAGCTGCCTTCGCCATTGGTGTTCCTCCCGATATCAACGCATTTCACCGCTACACCGGGAATTCCACTCTCCTCTACTGCCCTCAAGCCAAGCAGTATCGAGCGCACTTCCCCAGTTGGGCTGGGGGATTTCACGCCCGACTTGCCTGGCCGCCTAGGCGCCCTTTACGCCCAGTGATACTGGCCAACGCTCGCACCCTACGTCTGAACCGCGACTGCTGGCACGTAGTTGGTCGGTGCTTCCTCTGGCAGGCTACGTGCCTGCCCGACAGAGGTTTACAACCGCAGAAATTGAATTTCAAAATTAAGCGGCCTTCCTCCCTCACGCGGCGTCGCTGCGTCAGGGTTTCCCCCATTGCGCAAGATTCCCCACTGCTGCCCCCTACTCCCGGCGAGTTTGGGCCAAATTAGCAGATATTTTACCCTCCGGGATTCGGGGTCGGGGCCGTGTCTCAGTCCCCGTCTGGCTGGCCGTCCTCCCAGACCAGCTACCCGTCATCGGCTCGGTGGGCCTTTACCCCACCGACTACCTGATAGGACGCGGGCCCATCCTGGAGCGGAGAGCTTAATCTCCCTTTAACCGGTCTAACATGCGTCAGACCGGCCACATCCGGGATTACCCCGCCTTTCGACGGGCTATCCCGGTCTCCAGGGCAGGTTGCCCACGCGTTACGCAACCGTTCGCCACTGAGGAGCGGGAGTGTGGGAGTTAGGGTTGCAAAACACAACCACCCTTAATTTTAGTCTTCCCGCTCCTCCGTACGACTTGCATGTGTTAGGCACGCCGCCAGCGTTCGCCCTGGACTGGGATCAGATCCTCCCAGGACCTTTGCTAATTTTATGCATTCCAAGCCGGCTTCGCCGAACCAAATTGTCAAGGTGCATTTCTTCTAAATATTGTGTGCCCGTTCTCGCCACATGATAAACGCAACTATCAGCCCAACCCCAACATTTACAAACTTTCAAACTCGCTTTGGCATACTTCTTGCATTTATTTTGGATGAAGGCGATTTGGCAAAGATACACAAGCAATAAAACTCCAAAAGAGACAGCCGAGCCAATCCAGATAAGTAGGTGCGGCTTCAAGATAAATATGACTATCAGTTTTTGGGCAAGAAAGCCTATACGCTGGTCGGAGAGCTTTCTTTACCCCAAAAAGCCAGAAACAGCCACCTGTGGGGGGTGGCTGTTTCTATTTTGAACCAATGCTTGCGCCTTGACTTTTGGCATGCAATGTCCTAAAATTCTCACACTACCGGTCGGTTTAAAACTACCAGCATCTCAAATAGTTGCAAAAGAGGACTCATATGCCCACTAATCCGTTTCGTTTCCTAATCCCATGGATTCTGCTTTTGGTGATTCTTCCATGCATTGCCGTAGCACAATATTCGAAGGCGTCACCAACAAGCCCCGCAAAGGCAGCTTACGACAAGGCTACACAGCTTGCTAAAGCAGGAAAACTCAAAGAAGCTGCCGTCGAGCTAAAGAAAGTAATCAAGCTCGACCCTAATTTCATCCCTGCCTATGCAAACCTAGCGCAGATAAGCTTCATGACCGGAGATCTAAATTCCGCCGAGGCTTACCTAAAAGCCGGTCTAGGTAGGAAGCCGAACGACGCTAAGCTTCATCTAATGCTTGGACAAGTTCGTCTCCGCGCTGGAAGACGCAATGAAGGCAAAGCCAGCTTGAAAAGGGCAATATCTCTTGATCCCAAACTAGCCGATGCCCATATGGAGCTTGGGACGGCATATGCAATGGAAAAAGAGTTTAAGCTTGCAGAAGCTGAGTTTAAAGAGGCAGTAAAGCTGAACCCCAAGGACGTGCAAGCTCAGTTTAACCTTGGTTCGGTTTTAGCAAGCCAAGGCAAGTTAAAAGAGGCGGCTGCTGCTTTCAAACGTGTTACAGATATCAACCCCAAAGATGCATACTCATGGTACGCACTTGCCTCATGTCAGGCGAAAATGAATGATTGGAAATCCTCCTTCCAAAGCATCAAGAAAGCCGTCGCCTTAGACCCACAAAACAAGAACTACCTTGCATTCATGGGCTCAGTAGGCATTCAAGCAGGACAATACAAGGAAGCAGCCGATGCTTTGGATAAACTCTCACGCCTAGATGCAAAAAACGCAAAAGTTTATTTCGAAGCAGGCCGCGCGTATTTTGGACTTAAAAACTATGGAGAAGCCGCAAAACGGTTTGCCAAAGCCTCTGAGCTCGACCCAAAGGACGACTTGGCTGCTTCTAACACAGGCGTATGTTATTCCCAGATTGGGAAATTCGATGAAGCGAAAAAATGGTTTGAGAAAGCTATAAAAATTAATCCAAAAGAAAAAAGCAACTACCAAGGTTTGGCGTATATTTACGAGCAGCAAGGAAAGTATGACGATGCAATCACTCAATACCGCAAACTACTTTCTGTTGATCCCAAGAATATAGAAACAACTAGTCTAATAGCTGCCATCTATGAGCGCAAACATAATTATAACAACGCAATAGAAGTATACCGTGAGCATTTGAAAAATGACCCAAAACAACTTCAGGCATATGTAAACATAGTTAGGCTACTGCGGATGCAACAAAAGTTCAAAGAAGCCCTAGACGAAGCAAAAAAGATGCTCGAAATTGCACCTAATAATGTGGAAGCTTTGACAACCACAGCGCAAGTTTACGAGTCGATGCAAAACTATGACGAGGCACTAAAATACTATGAGAAAGTAAAGCAGATTTCCCCAAAAGCTCAGCCCGCATACCTTTCAGCGGCATCGATCTATGAAGGTAAAGGCAAGCTGGAAGAAGCTATCAAGGAATACGAAGCTCTTGCAAAGGCAGACCCCACAAACCCAATGCCTTTTGCTAGGATAGCCGAAATTCTCGAACGACAGGGTAAAATCGAAGACGCCATTGCAAAATATAGAGAAATCGAAAAGATAACTCCAAACAATGTCTTCTTACTAAAAAATATCGGCAGGCTGTTAGAACAGCTTGGCAAGAAAGAAGAAGCAATTGTTGAATACAGAAAACTCGCCAGCCGGGCCCCCGATGACCCAACAGCACGGCGCACATTAGCCGAAGCGTTAAATAGAAATGGACAATACGACGAAGCAATTAAAGAATATGAGATTCTACTCAAGAAAAACCCAAAAGATGTCGACACTATTTGGGCAATTGGCCGGATAATGGTTGACCAGAAAAAAGACAACGAGGCAATTGTAAAATTCAAAGAAGCGATTGCTATTGACCCCACTTACGCTCAAGCACTTGATACGATGTTGCGCGTGTACGAAAAAAACGACAACGCCAAAGCTGGCCGAGAATTCGTTATCAATCTTATAAATAAGGATTCCAATAACCGCTCGGCTATGATGGCTCTTGTTGATTCGCATGAAAGGACTCGTTCGCTCTCCGAAGCAATCTTATTTTTCGAGGATTACCTCAAAAAGCACCCGAATAGTAGAGCTGCAAGGGAAAGCTTGATAGCTGTTTTTGACAAGCTTCAGCTCAAGGATGACGTCATTCGCATGTACAAGGAAATGATTGAAAAAGATCCAAACGATATCATGGCTCGCAGCTCGCTTGCCCAATACTACGAACGACAAAACATGATAAACGAGGCGATTGCCGAATATGAGCTACTTGCGAAGGACCGCCCTGCTGATATATATCCGCGCTATAGGCTAGCACAAATTTACGCTCAGAAAGGCGAGAAAGAAAAGGCAATAGAGATATACAAAAAGCTGCTGGAGGAACAGCCTGACAACCCATTCCTAAAAGAAGCAATGGACGACTTGCTTGGAACGCCACCCGAAGTCTCTCCGCCTGCTCCTGGGGACCAAACGCCAACGCCGGCACAGAATCCGCCACCACCAAGTGAAACCAAACCGACTGAAGACGCCAAGCCGCCAGCAGAGCCTGCGCCTACTCCCGTTGAGCAAACAAAATGAAACGAGGTGAACACAACCCAATACCTTTTAACCTAAGGAGGGTTCAGTTGAGAACAAAGTTTGCGGCAATTATGCTGAGCACAGTCCTAACGCTTACAATTGCGTCATGCAGTAAGAAGGAGGAAAGCAAAAAGCAATTTCGCGTTGGTGTTACACTCCTCACCAAAAGCCATCCATTTTACCAGGAACTTGAAGCCGCAATGCGGGAAACTGCTGAGAAAGAAGGCATCGAGCTTAACATACAATCCGCCGAATTTAAAATGGATGACCAGCAGGCACAAATTGAAGATTTCATAACCCAACAAGTAGATGCAATTGTTGTTTGCCCTGTTGATTCCGATACAATTGGTGGGGCAATTCAACGAGCGAACGAAGCTAAAATTCCTGTTTTCACTGCAGACATCAAAGCAAACGAAGGCGACGTTGTATGTCACATCGCTTCTGATAATGTAGCTGGCGGCCGTTTGGCTGGCGAGTACATGGCAAAGCTCTTAAAAGGAAAAGGAAAGATTATTATCATCGACCATCCAAAAGTCATGAGCGTCCGCGACCGAACCAAGGGCTTCGTCGAAGCCATTTCGAAGTACCCTAGTATTAAGATAATCGACCGTCCGCCGGGGGATGGCGAACGTACAACTTCGATGAATGTGATGGAGAACATGCTACAAAGGCATCCTGACCTAGATGGAGTGTTCGCAATAAACGACAGTACTGCTTTAGGCGCATTGGCAGCAATACGGCAAGCAAAGCGGAATGATATAGTTATCGTTGGCTATGACGGCGACCCAGAAGCAAGGGATGAAATATTAAGAGACAGCCCCCTCAAAGCTGATGCAGTCCAGCATCCGCGAAAAATAGGCGAAATGACGATAAAAATGGTTGCCAAGTACTTAAGAGGCGAAAAAGTTCCAAAGGTTGTACCCATCGAAGTTGGTTTGATAGACAAGACATCGCTACAAGCAGAAAAGTAAACTTTCTGGACAGAAGTTAAAATTGGGTAGAAAACATGGGTGAAAAGCTTGCCCTCGAAATGAGGGGCATAACAAAAACTTATCCTGGCGTGAAGGCGCTCGATAATGTAGATTTTGAAGTTGCGAAAGGCGAAGTCCACGCACTTGTCGGTGAGAACGGCGCTGGGAAATCCACACTCATGAAGATTCTAGCTGGCGCTCAACCAATGGACTCCGGCGAAATACGCATAAATGGCGAGGTAGTTCATATTACCTCGCCACAAAAGGCGATGGACCTCGGCATAAGCATCATTTACCAAGAGTTTAACCTCGTCCCATACCTTAACGCTGCTGAGAACATTTTCCTTGGCCGCGAGCCAAAGGGGATACTACCTGGTTTTATAGATTTCAAGACTATGTATGCAGAAGCTCAAAGGGTAATTGATTCTCTTGGCGTGAAGCTTGACGTCCGAACACCCGTTAACCGCCTTTCGGTCGCCCAGCAGCAGATGGTCGAAGTGGCAAAGGCGACATCACGAAATGCCTCCATCATCGCAATGGACGAACCTTCGGCAACACTTACAGAACACGAGCTCCAAAACCTCTTCGAGCTGATTCGCTCACTCAAGAGCAAAGGCGTTAGCATCATATACATCTCCCATAGGTTGGAGGAAATTTTCCAAATAGCAGACAGGGTAACTGTTCTCCGAGATGGCAGGCTCGTTGGAACAAAGCCAGTCTCTGAGATTGACCGCGATGAAATCATTCGGATGATGGTTGGGCGCGAACTCAAAGAGAAGATTCCTAAAGAGAGCGTCGAGTTTGGTCCCCCAGCACTAACAATAAAAGGCCTATCTCGAAAAGGGATTCTGCATGACATCAGCTTTACAGTTCACAAAGGCGAAGTGCTTGGCATTGCAGGACTTGTTGGCGCAGGCCGCACAGAACTTGCGCGTGCAATATTCGGCGCAGACCCCATAGATTCAGGTGAGATATGGCTAAATGGAACCAGAGTAGATATTCGCTCGCCAAGGGATGCAATTCAGCTGGGCATTGGCCTTGTCACTGAGGACCGAAAGGAACTCGGCCTAATATTGGGTATGGTCGTCCGAGAAAACATTAGCCTTGCCAACCTCGATTCACTTACACGGTTTGGATTTGTTAACCGCCGTGAGGAGAAAAAGGCAGCCCTGAAGTTCGTCGAAGATCTAATGATAAAAACTCCAAGCATAGAACAACAAGTCCAGAACTTAAGCGGCGGCACTCAGCAAAAAGTTGTGCTTGCAAAGTGGCTTTTCACCCAATCGAAAGTATTAATATTTGACGAGCCAACTCGGGGCATCGATGTAGGTTCAAAAGTTGAGATCTACCAATTGATGAACCAATTGGCGGCAAACGGCGCAGCTATCATTATGATTTCCTCCGAGCTACCAGAGATTTTAGGCATGAGCGACAGGATTATTGTAATGCATGAGGGGCGAATTGCCGGCGAACTTTCTAGAGAAGAAGCAACTCAGGAAAAAATAATGCACCTTGCCACCGGAGGGCAGTAAGGGCAACCCAGGGTTCACGGCTGAAACTCAACCTAAGCGTTTGACGTGCGCTTAAATATCTTAAAATTTCTTGTATTGTCCGTTTATTATTACTCCATATTTCGCCTAAGGTTTTGATTATGAAGCTAGCCTCTTACTTTAGAAGCACATCCCAATATGGTATTGTTATTTTCCTCATTCTCCTTAGCATCTACTTTGCTTACGCCACTGATGGCATTTTTCTCAGCGCCCGAAACATTGAGAATGTTTCTCGGCAGATAGCCATCAACACGATATTAGCAGTTGGCTTAACCTTTGTAATCATCTCTGGCGGAATTGATTTGTCCGTTGGTTCGGTTCTTGCACTTGCCGGCGTAATTTCTATGAAAGTTCTGTGCGATGGCCTGGTAATTGGCCAAAGCACCGTTATTCATCCGCTCTCCACTGAATATGCAATCATACTTTCAGCGGTCATCGCCCTACTAGTCGGTGCAATCGCCGGGGCTTTCAATGGACTTGTAATAACCATCTTTCGAGTAGCTCCTTTTGTAGCGACTCTGGGAATGATGACAATTGCCCGAGGACTCGCATATGTTTATACTGACGGTCGCCCAGTGAGCCCTTTGCCCAGATCTGTTAGAGAATTCGGTGCATCAACCATTCCACACACAGGAATACCAACACTGGTATTCATTGCTCTCCTTGTAGTTGCATTAGGACACCTTATGCTAGCCCGTATGAAATTTGGCCGCCACGTGTATGCCATAGGTGGAAATGAAGAGGCGGCAAGGCTTTCGGGAATCAATGTTGCACAATCCAAGTTGAAAATATATGTATTGTGTGGAATGCTTGCTGGTCTCGGCGGAATGCTCCTTGCAACGCGCCTTGCATCTGGCGACCCAAAGTCAGGGACGATGTTCGAGTTAAACGCAATTGCTGCAGCAGTGCTTGGGGGCACAAGTCTTATGGGCGGGCGTGGAACAGTGTTAGGCACACTAATCGGAGCACTAGTAATCGGCGTTCTTGACAACGGTTTGATACTTCTAGGAGTCTCAGCATTTTACCAAATGGTCGCCAAAGGTTTTGTTATCCTCGGCGCAGTAATCCTTGACCAATTAACACGCAGACCTTGACCGTTCCTAAAACGCATGATAGATTAGGCATGGAGCACATATGCCAAGCTTCCTAACGAAAATCACCTCAAAGAGTGCATTTTCAAAACGCCAAAGGAAAGCGATTCTTGTGGCTGCTGGTGCCGCTACGATTGTCACCCTCATCTTAGTTGCCTACATCCCGGCAATGCAAGGAGGATATATCTGGGACGACGACGTCTATGTTACCGAGAATACGCTTCTAAC
>JAIMAU010000019.1 GCA_023511795.1 Armatimonadota bacterium
GCCGATTACTGTAGTGTTTTATGCCGATGGTGCATCACAAAAAAGGAAGCAGTTAGCCACACATTCAGTCGACATGCGTTGCCTATGATGTGGGATTACGTCGAAGGAAACGCCGTCAGTAGTGCCTCTGGCACGATCGAGGGGATGTTAGATTGGATTCTTGGCGTTCTTTGCACCCTCACGCGAATCGCGAGCTCCCAATGTTCCATCCCCTCCGTTGTAAACGGCTCTGCCACCAACCTGCCCTGGCCAGATTGCCACTTCGACGCCGTGCTCACTGACCCGCCGTATTATGACAACGTGAACTACTCAACCCTTTCGGACTTCTTTTACGTCTGGTTGAAGCGCACAGTTGGGGACCTGTATCCTGAACTCTTTGCAACGCCGCTTGCGCCGAAATCGGAGGAGATCGTCCAAGACCCGAACCGCCAGGGTGGACGGGACGCGGCCAAGGTGTTCTTCGAACAAATGGCTACGCAAGCCTTTCGTGAGATATACCGCGTCCTAAAGCCAGAGGGCATTGCAGTTATCGTCTTTGCCCACAAGACGACGGAAGCATGGGAGGCCATAATCAACGCCTTACTTTCTGCTGGGCTTTACATGACCGCATCTTGGCCCATTCATACCGAAATGCAGGCTAGGCTCAATGCGCAGGAGACCGCTTCGCTTGCGTCCTCAATCTATATGGTCTGCCGAAAGCGAACGACTAATGAGATTGGAGATCTCGGTGTTGTACGGCGGGAGATAGAGCAGGCTGTCAGGAGTCGGCTTACGCAGTTCTGGGAAGAGGGCATCCGAGGAGCTGACTTCTTTATGAGCGCGATTGGACCAGCGGTGGAGGCGTTCGGAAAGTATGAGCGCGTCGAAAAGCCGTCCGGCGAGGCGGTGACAGTTGCGGAACTGCTGGAACACGTCCGCAAGGTCGTGAGTGAGTTTGCCCTTGAGCGCATTATGCAGGACGGCACTTCAATGAGCGGAGTGGATGCAGTCACCAGGTTCTACGTCCTGTTCCGCTGGACGTACAACCACGCTCGTGTTCCTTTCGACGAGGCGCGGAAATTGGCAACAGGAGTAGGGGTGGAGCTCACCAATCTGTGGGACGTGGGCGGCATTGTCCTCAAAGAGAAGGAGTACGTGCGAGTACCTTATCCGCTAGACCGGGCAAAGGACGAGCGGTTCAGACGAAAGACGCAGTTCGGCACGATGATAGACGCTCTTCACTATGCTCTGCATCTCTACGACAGGAATGATCAAAAGAAGCTGGCTGAACACCTTGCCGAGACTTACGGCGGGAACGAAGCGTTCTGGCAGGTGGCTCAGGCGATTTCGGATGTTCTGCCCGATGGAGATAAGGAGAAGCAGCTGCTTCAAGGTCTGCTCTACGGGCGAAGGAGCTACGCGGTGGGAATGGCTCGGGCAGACGAGCATTCCCAGATGCCGCTTGACATTTGAATGGAGGGAGGCCAAGAAAATGAAACCATGGCGTGAAGTAATAACACCGCATGAAGACATAAGAAGGGGAGGCTTTGATGAGTCGGTCTTCGCGGCGGACCTGTCGGATGTCCTAGCCGACCGTGGGCCGGTGGACTATCGCGACGCCCTCACTTTTTGCGCTAAGACGTACCACGCTCAAGGCTTGGTGAACCTAGGTGCGGCTGTGGCGTCCCGGCTGGCGGGAAAGGGCAGTGGCGAGCCGGTCATTCAGATTCAGACGCCGTTCGGCGGCGGCAAGACGCACAGCCTAATTGCCCTTTATCACCTCTTCCGTGGCGTGGAGGGGCTAGAGGAGACCGATTTGGCACAGGCAGTGCTGAAGAAGGCAGAGCTGTCCGAACTGCCGAGAGCGCGGATAGTGACATTCGTAGGCACGGCAGCAGACCCGCTGCAGAAGACAGTATGGGGCGAACTGGCAGAACAGTTCGGGAAGTATGACCTGCTGAAGGCGCATGACGAGCAGCGGCGCTCGCCGGGGAAGGATAACTTGCACAAGCTCCTCTCGGGCGAACCAACGCTCATCCTGCTGGACGAGATTGCAGAGTACGCGGTCAAGGCTAAAGACTATGCAGAGCAAGTAATTGCATTCTTCCAAGAGTTGACAGAGACGGTAAAGGTTTTGCCACAGTGTTCTCTAGTGGCGACTTTGCCATCCAGCGTTCCCTATGGGGAGGAAGGTGAGCGCAGGCTTTCGGAGCTCCAGCGCGTGTTCGGGCGGGTCGAGGCCGTGTACACGCCAGTGGAAGGCGAAGAAGTCTATGAGGTCATCCGCCGGCGGCTTTTCGAGGGAACGCCGGATGCAAGAGAGGTTGCGGCTACGGTGGAGAGCTATTGGGGCATGTACCAGAAACTCGGCGATGACATACCGAGCGAGGCGCGGGAACCGGCCTACCGTGAGAAGATGAAGAAGTCGTATCCGTTCCACCCGGAAGTGATAGATACCCTTTTCGAGCGATGGAGCACCTACGCGACTTTCCAGCGCACACGTGGAGTGCTCCGCCTGTTGGCTCTCATCATCGCTGATCTCTACAACCGCGAGCATTCCGCTCCGCTGATACAGCCAGCACACATCAACCTCGTGAACTCCACGATTCAGCGGGAGTTCCTGAAGCACATCGGGAACGAGTACGAGGGAGTAATAGCGGCCGACATTGCGGATGGAAACGCCAAGGCACAGAAGATCGACCGCGAAATGGGTTCCGAGTATACCAAGTTCGGCATCGCATCCGGACTGGGTACGGCAGTCTTCTTCGGTTCGTTCAGTGGATCGGAACAGAAGGGTATTGGCATCCAGCGGCTTCGGCTTGCAATACTGCGGGAAGGCATACCCCCGGCGATTGTGGGCGATGCGCTGGGCCGGATGGAAGACGAACTTTGGTACCTACACGTCGAGCACGGCATCTACTCATTCTCGACTCAGGCGAACCTGAACCGAGTCATCATCGAAAAAGAAGATGGCGTCAAGGATGAGAACATCCGCGACGAGATTTATAGGCAGGTCGCGAAGTTGGCGGGTACCGATATGAAAACGATCTGCTGGCCAAGGGACACTCAGGATGTGCCCGACACCAAAGAACTGAAGCTGGCGGTGCTTTCGCCCGAATACTCCGTTTCCAGCGGCGGTTCGGTGGCATTCGCGGACGAGCTGTTCAGGAAGGCCGGAACCACTTTCCGCACCTACCAGAACACGCTGGTCGTGGTAGCTCCCAACTCTGGAGAACTGTCGGCAGTGCGTCCTTTGGTGAAGAAATTGCTGGCACTGCGGGCTATCAAAGACGACAAGGCTCTTATGCGTCGACTGTCGGACGACAACAAGAGCACACTCCAGAGCAGGCTAAACGATCTCGAGAGCGACGTGCCGTTCAAAATCCTTTCCGCATACCGGCACATGGCAAAGGCAGGTTGTGACGGAGCGGAATGGCATGATATGGGTATTCCTACCGTCGGGGAGAAAGGTGCACTTTCGAAGCGCGTAAAGGAGTTCCTGAAGGATGACATATTGCTTAGGATGATCACTCCAGACAAGCTCCTGGGGAGGGCATTGAAGAACAATGAGCAAGAGAAACCGGTTTCCGACATCTACGAAGACTTCCTGAAGTATCCGAATTTTCCGATGATCGAGAGCGAATCCGTGGTCAAGACGGCAGTGGCGACCGGCGTGCGACAGGGCACGTTCGGTATACGCGTGGGAGATAAGATATACATCGGCAACGAGCTTCCGTACGATGTGTTAGACGCTGGCGCGATCCTAGTTCGGAAAGAGTTTGCGATAAAGACCAGTCCAGAAGTCTCACCTCCTGCTTTAGGGGAAGATGCGCAGCCTGCCGCAGTCAAGGAACCGACTCCCGTCGAAGGGGTAGCAGCTCCAACAACTGGTGGGTTCAGGAGAGTGACGCTCCGGACAAAGGTTCCTTGGGACAAGCTCTCCGACTTCGTGCGTGGGGTGGTGATGCCCCTACGGAGTGATGGAGCGGAGATGGAGGTAGAAATCTCGGTTCGGGCGCACTCGGACTCTGGGAGCATCCGGCAGAACACCCTCGATCAGCGTGTCCGCGAGACACTGCGTCAAATCGGAGCCGAGGTCGAGGAAGACACGGTGGAGTGATTACACACTCGCAAACGCGGCATGGGTTAAAGAAAAGGTATTCGTACAATGGGCGTCTTTGATCATGCGCTCGCAGTAATCTTTACCCTACTCAGTCTTCTTGGGTTGAGAGAGGCCTATGCGATGGCAATACCTTTGAAGATAACTCCCGAGGAGCTTGAGGCCCTCGCCGCAGAGGTCCGCCAGATAGCCGAAAGCGGCGACACGGACCGGAAGCGGTCTGCTGTCCGGCGGTTCGTCGCCGCTCTTGAGGCTGACCCGGGGAGTCATACCTTCAGCGTTCTAATGCATTCCCCGAGCACGTTTTGTGTACATTCGGTGGTAGCGCCAGGGGGAGTCGAACCCCCGCCGCGGCCTTGAAAGAGCCGTGTCCTAACCGTTAGACCATGGCGCCATTCTCAAATAAAACGCCCATCCTTTTAACCGGACGAGCATTCTAATTATACCTGATTTGCTAGAACTTTGCAATATCCTAAGTCATGCGAATTTATGAATATAGATTTAAGTTTTTGCCACCTTAAAACCTAAATCAGTCAAACTTGCCAGAAAGATGGTTATGAACTCGTTCTTTATTCCCAAACCTCGTCTTTTGGTTCGCGGCTCATAAGATTGGCAACAGCCGTGTGTGGAGATTTGCCCTCGAAGAGCATTGCATAGACCTCCTCGACGATAGGCATTTGGACGTGGTTTGCCCGTGCTAGATTATATGCGGCGCGCGTTGTGGGCACTCCTTCAGCAACCTGGCCAAGTTCCTCAAGTATATTGGCTAGTTTTCGCCCTGCCGCAAGGCCGAGACCCACTCGACGATTTCGGCTCAGTGGGCTAGCGCACGTAGCCATTAGGTCTCCTACGCCAGCTAAACCCATAAAAGTTGCTTGTTGAGCACCTAATCGTATTCCAAGTCGTGTAATCTCAGCCAACCCGCGAGTTAGAAGGGCTGCTTTGGTATTGTCGCCGAAACCGAGACCGTCGCAAACTCCCGCGCCAATGGCTATTACGTTTTTTAGTGCACCTGCTAACTCAACTCCTATGATGTCTGAGTTTGTGTAGACTCGGAGAGTTGGGCACATTAAGAGGTTCTGCGCATATCTTGCCACCGATTGGTCTGGACATGCAGCAACGGTTGCCGTTGGGATGCCTTTGGCAACTTCGAGAGCCAAATTTGGGCCCGAAATCGCCACAATAGGATTTGCGTTTTTGGGTAAAAGCCGCTCTAGGGTCTGCGAGACCGTCAGGCCGGTGGTGCTGTCAAGTCCTTTTGTTCCGCTGATGATGGGTATCCCACGTGGAAGGCACTTCTTAAGCGACTTAGCCGCTTCCACGATGCCTTCCGAGACAACAACAAATATGACCGACTCAGCATCCTCAACTGTCTCCGGCATCGAAGTTGTAAAGGTTAGGTTGCTGGGGAAGGGAAAGCCAGGCAGGAACTTGGGGTTTTCGCCGGCTTTCTCCATTTCAGTTGCTTGGGAGGGGTCCCAGACCCATAATTTGACTTCGTTGCCTTTTTTTGCGAGAAGGAGCGAGAGCGCCGTTCCCCAACTGCCGGCACCCAATACGGCAATTCGGCTCATGATATTTCCTCCTTGGCGATTATAACATTGGCAAACAGATGCGGCAACATTAGAATCGTCTTTGCTCAAAGAAGGTACAAATTTACTGCCTTTGGCGTATATTTAAATGGGTTGTTCATTGACAGTGCAAGCTCCGGACACTTATAATCTCGTTTGGAGGCCCAGTTCATGCCACAGACGGAAAGAGTTAGGTATGGTCGGCGTTCCCAGCGCAGGCGCATAAGGATAATTCTCATCTGTATACAAATATTGCTTCTCTTGGTGCTTGGCATTCTGCTAGGCGGAATCATTGGCGCTTTCTACAGCGTATCGAAGGTTCTCCCTTCGAGCCACGATATAGAGGAGTACCGACCTACCGAGGCGACCCGTATAATTTCAAGCGATGGAGTTGTCCTGGCGGAGGTCTACGAAGAAAACCGCGAGGTTGTGCCGATTACAGATATCCCCAAAGATCTTCAGAATGCTACCGTGGCAATTGAGGACGCCCGTTTCTACAAGCACTGGGGCATTGATTTAAGGGGAATGCTCCGCGCATTTATAGAAAATTTGAAAGCTGGGCGAATGGTTCAAGGCGGCAGCACACTCACACAACAGCTTGCGCGCAATTTATATCTCACCAGGGAAAAGCGGCTTTCACGCAAGCTTCAGGAGATAATTCTTGCACTTCGCATCGAACAAAATTACTCTAAGGAGCAGATACTAGAGCTTTACCTCAATGAAGTCTACTATGGAAGCGGAGCATATGGAGTCCAGACCGCATCTAAGATTTATTTTGGCAAGAACGTGAAGGACCTGACGCTGGCAGAATGTGCTCTCCTTGCAGGGCTGCCCAAAAAGCCATCGGTATACTCGCCCTATGAAAATCTACGTGCTGCAATAGGACGCCGCAGTGTTGTTCTAGATAAAATGGCCGAGTTGGGATACATTACTCGCGAGCAGTGTGAGCAGGCTAAAAGGGAACCTGTTCGTCTTGTAGGTTTAAAGCCTGGCGGGTTGGCTAAGTACAAAGCGCCGTGGTTTGTAACATATGTCCTAAAGCGGCTCACTAGGGAACTTGGTGCGGATATGATTTATAAGGGCGGTCTTGAAGTACATACGACGCTTAACTACGAAATGCAACAGGCTGCCGAGGAAGAACTTCGCAAAGGCGTTGCTGCTGCGAAGTACATGAATGTTACCCAAGGAGCGCTAATATGCCTTGACCCACATAATGGGCACATTAAGGCTATGGTTGGCGGCGTAAATAAGGATTTCACCAAGGATCAATTCAATAGGGTTGTCCAAGCTCGCAGGCAGCCAGGGTCATCATTCAAAGTTTTTGTTTACACTGCCGCAATAGACAATGGCTATGATCCAAGCTATAGAATCTCAAATTCAAGGGTTACTTACGTTGGCTATGGGTCAAAACCCTGGACGCCAAAGAATGCTAACGGCAGGTATGGGGGAACCTATGATTTAAGACAGGCGCTTGCCCAATCAATTAACGTAGTTGCAGTCAAGCTGGCTGACAAAGTTGGAATAGATCAAGTAATTACATATGCACGGCTTCTCGGCATTAAGTCGAAGCTTGAGCGAACCCTTTCTCTTGCTTTGGGCACATCGGTTGTTACGCCGCTTGAGATGGTATCGGCATATTCAGTCATCGCAAATGGGGGCATCCGTGCAGAGCCGATGACGGTTACGAAGATTACGGACGGAGAAGGTGGCATTATAAAAGAATATTCTCCGGTAACCATGCAGGTTCTTAGCAGGCAAACGGCAGAAACAATGAGTGAGCTGCTAAGAGGAGTAGTGCTACAGGGCACTGGACGCGCCGCAAGGGAAGTCCCCGAAGCTCATGGGAAGACAGGGACGACCTCAGACTGCCGGGATGCTTGGTTCATAGGATACACCCCTGAGCTCGCCTGCGCCGTCTGGGTGGGTAATGACGATTTTAGTCCGATGCGCCGCGTCTATGGTGCGAATGTGTGTGCGCCTACGTGGGCTGCTTTCATGAAGCGTGCCCTTGAGATATATAAGCGCGAGAAAAATCCCGAAATGGCAAGGTCAAGGACCGACCTAGAAGAAAAAAGCCGCCGTGAGTCCGAGCGGTCAACTCGTAGAGAGCGTTCCAGCAATGAAGCTCGGTCGCCGCGAACAATAGATGTAACGATATGTACCGAAAGCGGATGCCTGGCGACGAAGGATTGTCCTTCGACATATAGAGCCTCTTTTGAGGTCGGCACCGAACCAATGACATATTGTCCAATTCATGGTTCTCAGGAGGTTAATCAAACGAACCAAGAGGCACAAAATGTTCCTCCTGCTCCTTCTCCGCCTCCTCAGCCTGGGCCATCGCCTACTCCAAGCGATCGTTATGTGACTGTTACGATATGCGTTGACTCGGGCAGAATTGCAAATATTTACTGTCCGGAAACTATAACGCGCAGATACAGGGTGGAGGAAGCACCGAATAAAGTGTGTACTATCCACCGTGCACCGAGGGAGTAAGATGATTGCGATTATTGATTATAAGGCAGGCAACCTAACAAGTGTTCGCCTTGCTTTGGAGCATATTGGCGTGGGGTGCGAGATAACGAGCGATTCGGCGCATATCCTAAGAGCTGAGAGGGTTATTTTCCCAGGCGTCGGCGCCGCAGGCGAGGCGATGAAAAACCTCAATGAACTTGGATTGCTTGAACCTCTGAAGACCGTCGTATCCCGAGGGGTGCCGTTCCTTGGGATTTGTTTGGGAACCCAGATTATCTTTGAATTTTCCGAGGAAGATGGAGGGACGAATTGCATCGGTTTCATTCCTGGATCTGTCAAGCGGTTTGTGCCTTCGAATCCTCTTTGTAAAATTCCGCACATAGGTTGGAATGCGGTAGAATTTCTTCGACAGCATCCCCTTTTGGAGGGAATTGAGGATGGAAGTGAGTTTTACTTCGTTCATAGCTACTACCCATCGCCTTCGGACACCTCGTATATAATAGGGGTAACTGAGTATGCCGATGTGCGATTTGCATCAATTATAGGGAAAGGTAATATATTTGCCACGCAATTCCACCCAGAGCGGTCGGGAAGAATTGGCTTGCGCCTCCTCGAAAACTTTAGCCGGTGGGATGGAAAATGTTGACCAAAAGAATTATCCCTTGTCTTGATGTGCGCAACAAAAAGGTAACTAAGGGGATAAAGTTCCAAAACAACATAGACCTTGGTGATCCTGTTGAAATGGCTGTTGCTTACAGCCAAGGCGGCTGTGATGAATTGGTTTTCTACGACATCACCGCTTCTGCAGAACGCAGGCCAATAGACATAGAAATGGTTAGAGAAGTCGCCAGAGTCGTCCATATTCCTTTCGCAGTTGGCGGCGGCATTGAGAGTCTGGATGACATGTATCGTGTTCTGCTTGCTGGTGCGGAGAAGGTATCAGTAAACTCCCTGGCGGTGAAAAACCCCGCTATAATCGCTGAAGGTGCAAAGGTTTTCGGCAGGCAGTGTATTGTTCTTGGCATGGATCCTGTGAGAACGAATGACACCACTCGGTTCCCTAGCGGCTATGAAATCACTATACGGGGCTTTCGGGAGCGAACGGGACTCGATGCACTTGAGTGGGCTAAGAGGGCTGAAGATTTAGGGGCAGGTGAGATTGTTGTAAATTCAGTTGACGCCGATGGCACGCGTTTGGGCTATGATATCCGCCTCACGCGCCTTATTTCAACGAATGTGAGTATACCTGTTGTAGCTTCAGGAGGGGCAGGCAGTCCTCAACACCTGGTTGATGTCTTTAATGAAGGTTGTGCCGATGCGGCGATTATTGCAAGCATGATTCATACAGGTGAATATACAATCGCCCAAATCAAAGCTGAGCTAGCATCAGCGGGGATACCTGTGCGAAAAAAATGGTAGAAGTCAAAGTCTATCTGATTATGGCTAGAAGAATTACGGCGCTGCCAAATACTACGCGGTAGGCGACGAATATCCCCATACTTCGCTTCTTAAGATAATTGAGCAGAAAACCGATGCAGATATACCCAACAACGGTGGCAACTATTACTCCAAGAATAAATGGCAATATTTGATTGGATGGCAGGCCATCAGTGAATAGATCTTTAAGTTTGTACACCCCTGCTCCAAATATAATTGGTGCTCCTATTAAAAACGAGAACCTCGCGGCAGCTTCCCTTTTAAGTCCACAGAATAGCCCTGCCGTGATTGTTATTCCGGAGCGCGAAACGCCGGGGATTATGGCGAGCGCTTGAGCCAACCCTATGATTATCCAGTCTTTCATGGTAATTTCCTTCAAAGGGCGGCGCTGTTTGCCAAGCCTATCGGCTAAAAGCAAGACAATTCCTGTAACGATTGTCACAGCCCCTATGAGCGTAGGTTTGTTTCTGACACCGTACTCTATAACTTCTTCGAAATACATGCCGGAGAGGGCCGCAGGCACACAAGCGAAAATGACTGGCCAAAGCAGTAGAGCTTCTGAATTGGGTAAACTGTTTCCCGCTTGCTCCCTCTTGAACCTCGACCTTTCGATGGAAGTCCGGACCATTTCATACCATTCCCGCCAAAAGTAGCTAAAAAGCGCAAAGAGCGTACCTAGATGAAGGGCTAAGTCAAATACAAGATCATGAGTTTTCCAATTGGCTATCCATGGGATGATAATAAGGTGGGCAGAGCTGCTAATAGGTATGAATTCAGTTAGACCTTGTACCGCACCGAGGATTATTGCTTCTATAATATGCACTCTAATGCCTTCCTAATTTCAAGAAAGTTTTGAACATTAATAGGTATCCGGCCCGGGTCCCAAATCAGTAGACGATTGAGCCATATGTCTTTCGCCGCTTAGGCCCCATACTCGTACCTTTGGCGGCTTGACTATATAAAACCTTATTAGCACTCTCAAAACTGCTGCTACTGGTGCAGCAAGGAACATTCCTGTTATTCCAAAGAATTGTGCTCCGATTAGTAAGACGATTAGTATCAGCGCTGGGTGGAGCTGCATGCGGTCGCCTATTAGCATGGGCATGATGAATTTACTCTCTATAAAATGGAGAACTGCCACAAAAATTAGCAGGTATAATCCCATCCAAGTCGATTTAGCCATTCCAAGCAGTACGATAAGCAAACCGCTGATTATGGGTCCTATAATTGGAATAGCCCTAGTCACGCCTGCGAACAAGCTCAAGATGAGTATGTAGGGCATTCCTGCCAAACTGAGCCCAGCAGCTACAACGAAGCCGGCAATAATGCACAGTAGGAGCTGGCCAATTATGTAGCTTTTCATTATTGCACTTATCTCGTGGAGGATCGCTAATGCTTCACGTGCCCGTCTCTTCGGAACTAGTCCTACGAACTCTCGTTTTAGTGTTCTACTGCCAAGTACAAAGTAGAAAGCAAGTACTGGAATTGCTATTACGTCTACAAGGTGGGAAACCCAATTTATGGTCTTAGTTATTGCTCCCTTTACCCAAGTTGTCACTTCCGCCCCAAGCTTGGTAAGGTCTTGGGCGCTTAGCAATTGCCGAAGGTCATCAGGGAGCTCCATGTACCATTTCTTGAGGCTTTCGAAAATTTTTGACACTTGCTCGCTAGAACCTTCAAGGCTTGCAACTAGTCCAGCCATTTCTCCTCGGAGAGGCGATATGAACGCAAGTGCAAACGATACAATACCGCTAAGGAGCACAATGAATACGAGAGTTGTAGCTATTATCCGTTGGGTTCGGCGCTTCATGCCGCGCACGCGGTAGGAACATAGAAAATCAACAATTGGCAGCATGGCGTACGCCAGTACGGCTGCGATAATAACAGCGGTTAAAACGGAGCGGGCCTTCCACAAAAAATATGCTAACCCAGCCCACAGAGTAATCCGTAAGGCTATTCTAATCCCTACGCCCCAAACTAATTCGAAAATTCCTTCGACTCGGCTCTTAGGATTCACTAATTCCTCAGTCTAACCCAAAGTATTTGAATAATGCCTCCCTGATTCTAACGGAAGCATGCCCGTCGCCATATGGGTTCACGGCACGGGCCATAGAGTTGTAAGCTTCGTGGTCGGAAAGAAGTCTGGCTGTCTCCGAGACAATTCTTTCGGTGGTTGTGCCGACAAGTTTGCCGGTTCCTGCCTCGACGCCTTCGGGACGCTCGGTAGTATTTCGCATTATTAGAACAGGTTTCCCGAGAGATGGCGCTTCTTCTTGAATGCCCCCTGAGTCTGTCAGCACCAGATATGACCGCTTCAGCAAGTGTACGAAGGGCACATAATCCGGCGGTTCAATTAGGTGAACGCGTTCCGTTTGCCCTAGTTCGGGGAATACTGTCTCCCTAACTATCGGATTCTTGTGTACTGCAAATACAACAAACACGTCCGGGAATTCCTCAACTACCTTTTTAATCGCTTTGCAAATCGATGTCATTGGCTCGCCCCAATTCTCGCGCCGGTGGGCGGTTACGAGAATCATTCGCCGCCCATCGGTGCCAGCGCTTGCGAGAACTGGGTCGTCAAAAACCCAAGGCCGTTCCGCTACTGAGAGAAGCGCATCAATTACCGTATTGCCGGTCACGTATATTTTGTTCGACGGTACTCCTTCAGCAAGGAGGTTCTTTTTTGCCGCCGGCGTAGGTGCGAAATGCAAATCGGCGAGCACTGTTGTCAGCCTTCGGTTTATTTCCTCTGGGAATGGGTCGTATTTATTGTCTGTCCGTAGCCCTGCCTCCACATGCCCAACGGCTACTTTATTGTAAAATGCCGCCAAACATGCGGTGAATGTTGTTGTCGTGTCTCCTTGTGCAAGAACAATATTCGGCTGTTCTTTAAGGATAATGTTTTCTAGGCCCTGCAGGGAGCGGGTAGTTATTTCTGCTAGCGATTGCTTAGTCTTCATGATATCCAAGTCATATTTTGGCTTGACTTGGAAGATGTCAAGGACTTGATGAAGCATTTCGCGGTGCTGGCCGGTGACTGCCACAACCAAGTCTACCTTGTCTGGAAACTTCTGAAGTTCCAGGACTACTGGACACATTTTTACGGCGTCCGGTCGCGTTCCGAACACTGTCATTACTTTTATCGGCATCGAGGGTCCCTTTTCTAAAGTTTTCGCTGCATTACCTGCAGGAGAGGATAATTGTTAGCGCCACTATGCCTAATATGCAACAAAGGATGTATATCAAAAGGACAACTTGTTTATGTGTCAAGCCTTTCTCTAGCAGTCTATGATGCAAATGGGTGCGGTCGGCAACATGGACGGGCCGGCGCTCGCGAAACCTTCTCCAAACTACGAAAAATGCATCGAAGATTGGCACGCCAAACACAAGCACAGGAATTGCAATGGCAAAGGCAGCCGCCACCTTGAAGAGTCCCACTATTGATATAGCAGCAAGGGTGAACCCGATAAACTGGCTTCCGACCGTTCCCATAAAGATCTTTGCTGGGTTGAAGTTGAATCTCAGAAAGCCAATGCAAGCTCCGCAAAGTGTCGCTGACATCAGCGCTACCGCAGGTTGCGCTTTGTAATATGCCATTATTGCAAGGAAACCCGATGCAATCGCTCCTATACCCGCAGCCAATCCGTCCAATCCGTCCATTAGGTCCATTGACTTGGTTAGGATGAACACCCAAAGAATGGTCACTGGCCATGAAGCCCATTTTAGCCATATTATTGGCGGGTTTCCGAAAGGATTGGTAATCAGCTGTATGCTTACACCGAATCCCATTAGAACGACCGTGGCTCCAATTATCGAGAGCGCTTGGACGGCGGCTGATAGTTCTTTCATGTCGTCTATCATTCCGGCAGTTGCAAGAAGTGCTCCCGCAACAATGATGCCAATCATTCGTATATCAAGCTTAATTTCAGGGTAGAATTTCCCACCAATGTGTGAAATAAGGAGTATTGTAAAAGTGAAGGCAACGTATACTGCAATTCCTCCCCATCGCGGGATTGGACGGGTGTGGACTCGCCTCTCGCCAGGATGGTCCATAACGTTGAGAGCTATGGCCAGGCGGCGCACAACGGGAGTAAGTGCATATGAAATACCTAATGCAAGCCCAAAGGCGAGGACATGCCAGTTCATTAGCCCATCACCTCGTTGGGGAGATTGGCTCAAGCTCCTTTGTGAATCTTATCAGCTCTACGCCTGCTTCGTTCAATATTTCCGTCGCAAATGGATCCGGATAGTCGCCAATGTAGACGATTCGCACAATTCCAGCATTAACAAGCATTCTTGCACATACACTGCATGGCTGGTGTGTGCAGTATAATGTCGCACCCTTGGTCGAGACCCCATGCTGTGCCGCCTGAATGATTGCGTTCATTTCCGAATGGAGTGCTCGACAAAGCTCCGTACGGGTGCCAGAAGCAATTCCCATTTTGTCGCGTAAACATCCTATATCCAAGCAGTGGGCAAGGCCTGAAGGCGCACCATTGTAACCTGTCGCAAGTATACGTCGGTCGCAAACGATTACAGCACCAATTTGACGCCTAAGACATGTTGACCGCTTTGCCACTACTTGTGCTATTTCCAGGAAATACTTATCCCAATCCGGCCGCGCTCGAGTTCCTTCAGACATAATTTTAACCGCATATTCAATTTTTGGATATCAGCTCCTTCATACAAAACTAGCAAAATCGATTGGGTTATTTATCACGAGAATGCTAGCCGTACAAAGGAAATTGGGCGCATAAATCAGCAACTTTGCCTAGTACTCTGGTTCGTACCGCTTCATCATCTGGGTTTCTTAGTACATCGTTTATTAAGCCGCCTATTGTACGCATTTCTGCCTCGCGCATACCCCTAGTTGTCAATGCCGGTGTTCCAAGGCGTAGGCCGCTTCCTAAGTATGGCTTTTGAGTATCGAATGGAATCGTATTTTTATTGGCTGTTATCCCGGCACTGTCGAGAGCTTCCTGCGCTTGTTTGCCATTTAGACCAAGCGGTGTTAGATCGATTAACATTAGGTGGTTATCTGTGCCGCCGGAAACAAGTCTCAGATCGTGCTGAAGGAGACTTTCGGCAAGGGCGGCCGCATTGTGCCGAATCTGGCGCTGATATGCTTTGAACTCGGGAGTCATCGCTTCTTTCAAAGCAACAGCTTTTGCAGCAATGACGTGCATCAATGGCCCGCCCTGCATTCCGGGGAATACGGCTTTGTCCACCATGTTTGCATATTCTGCTTTGCAGAGAATCATGCCCGACCGCGGGCCACGAAGAGTCTTATGAGTCGTCGTGGTCACAAAATGTGCGTATGGTACGGGTGACGGATGCTCTCCTGCAGCAACCAAACCAGCTATGTGTGCCATGTCTACCATTAAATACGCATTGACGGAGTCTGCTATCTCCCGCATTTTACAAAAATCTATGATTCTCGGGTATACTGTTGCTCCTGCCACTATTAGCTTTGGTTTATGTTCTCGCGCCAGTCTGTAGAGTTCGTCGTAGTCAATTAGCTCGGTCTTCCTATCAACCCCATAGGGGATGACATTGTAGAGTTTCCCAGAGAAATTTACCGGACTACCGTGGGTGAGATGCCCTCCGTGGTTCAAATCCATTGCTAGATAAGTATCGCCTGGTTCCATTACCGCAAAGTAGACCGCCATATTTGCTTGAGCACCGGCGTGTGGCTGGACATTGGCGTGGTCTGCGCCGAATAATTGCTTTGCACGTTCAATGGCTAAACGCTCGGCAATGTCAACGTATTCGCATCCGCCATAATAACGTTTCCCAGGATAACCTTCTGCATATTTGTTTGTCATTATGCTGCCAGTAGCTTCGAGCACCGCCCGACTGACGAAATTTTCAGCGGCAATTAGCTCTAGCTTCCCATTTTGGCGTTTTTTCTCTAGCTCAATAGCTTCGGCAATTTCCGGGTCAACTTCCGATAATGGCGCCGTAAACGATGGATTGGTTACTTTAAGTTCCAACATTGCCTGCGATCAGCCCGCCTCTTTGAAGAATTTTCTTTCAATCTCTGTTATTTTTGCAATACGCTTTGCATGGCGTTCTTCACCAGAGAATTCAGTGAAAAGCCATGTCTTAACAATTTCGATGGCTATTCCAACGCCGATGACTCGCTCCCCTAGCGTCAGGATGTTTGAGTCATTATGGGTCCGGGAAACCATGGCGCTGTATAAGTCGCTGCATGCGGCTGCGCGTATCCCGGGAACCTTGTTCGCAACTATGCACATACCTATACCCGATCCACACACAAGTATACCCCGGTCGAACTCACCTTTTGCGACAGCCTCTGCAACCTGCAAGCCGATATCGGGGTAATCAACACGGTCAGCGCTGTATGTGCCAAAGTCTTTAAACTCTAGGTGTTGTTCGGTAAGGAAGCGAACTAATTCCTCTTTTAGCCAGTATCCTGCGTGGTCAGAGCCAATTGCAATTCTCATAACAAGGGATTATATCATGTGGCAAACAAGCTTGTAAAGCTAGGCAGTCTTCGAGTGTTTAGAGGAAAACATGCGCCTGTTGATGAACATTTCTATGCATTTTCAGGATTGTGCTGGCGGGGGTGTGATAGGGAACCAATGAGATTAGCAGTCGGGTTTCTGGTTGCAATTGTCTTTTCTTATCAACCTTTATTCGGTGCAGAGATTGGAGCACGGAGTGTGCCTCTAATAACAATCCCTTTTGTTGAGAAAGGTCCAGAACTTAAAGGATTACTTTCTGATCCTCTTTGGCAAAAAGGAGCAAAGCTGACGGGCTTCAAGAGTATTAAAGATGGCAAGCCCGTTGCTTTCGATACTACGGCATATATCCTTTATGACCCCTTAAATCTCTACATTGGAGTTCGATGCTCCGAACTTTACATTGACCAGGTCTTTGCTGAGATTAAGGAACATGACGGCGAAGTGTGGCGAGATGATTGTGTCGAAATACTTCTCGACACAAATCATGGGCACCGGACAGCTTATCACATCGCTGTGAACTCCAAAGGCGTTGTTTCGGACGCTCGCCGAATATTTGACGACCGCGCGGACACCAAGTGGGAGAGCGAATGCACAGTAAAAGCCGACTATGATAAGGGATTTTGGACGCTTGAGATAGCTATTCCCTTCAAGGCTTTGGGGGTGAGACCAGTAGCAGGCCTAATGTGGGGGTTGAACATATGCCGTGAGCGTATGGTGAGCCTGCGCGAGTATAGTGCGTGGGCTAACACTCCGGGCGGGTTTGTGCGGCCCGACAATTTTGGTCATGTGGTGCTGGGCGGCGATAGCTCAGGGATTAGGTTGGTGACATGGGGCAATTTGGATACTGATTTTCTCTACGGCGGCGAGAATGTTTTAAAATGTGAGATAACTAATCCCCGCAGTCAAGCTGAGTCTGCTACGGTAACCCTTGTATCTAAAATTGACGGAAAGACTAGCATTCTAGCGAAAGGTAGTATAACCATTCCGCCTGGTGCAACAAGAGAGCTGGCGCTTAAATACACCCCAGCTGGCGATCCCAAGGAGATTTTTGAACTTAGGGTTGACTTGAATGGCAGCCTGGCAATGTTGGCGACACACCCATCAACAGCTATCCCGCCAGCCCCTAGGGTTTGGCAAATGAATGATTCACTTTTTGAGCCTCTACTTTCAAAGACTCCGCCAGGTGAGCAGAAAAACGGTGCGATTTATTGGTTCCACAGCGGCAATGCGGCAGAGCTTCGTGCATTTGCAAAGGAATTCGGTGTCCGATATTCTTTGGAAGAGGCTTACAAGGAGCTTGCTGATTATAAACTAATGCCTATTGTCCAGCCGCATGCTGTAGCAGCGGAGCCTCTCAAAAGTATGGCAGCTAAGTATCATTTTAAGGTGCTAGTTGAGCCTGAATGGCGGGGAGCTGTAAACAAAGGCGCCCAAGCTATTGGGGGCAAGCCCTATATATTCGACCCAAAGAGCAAAGATGCCTACCTTGAGACTCTTAAGTCGTCCATCGAGCAGGCGCGCGAATATATATGGGGTGTGTATTCGTGGGATGAAATGCATGAGCAAGCTGTAGGGCAACCTCTGGAACTGAAACTGCAAATGCCGGATTCGTCGCTTGTCAAAGAGATAGATGAAGAGGTCAAGAAAAAGTTTGGCTATGGAAAGTTTGGCTTGCCAGATACGTCTAAGGAATCCGACCCCTTCTGTTGGATTGCCTACCGTAAATGGATAAATCACAAGCTGCTTGAGTGGCAAAAGGAGATATACGAAACAACTAAGAAACTTGCACCCGAAATCCAAGTTGTGTCTTTCGACCCCGTTGCCGGGCATAAGCCATATGAACTTGACGCAATTGGCCCATTTGTGGATATAGTGACACACCAACTCTATCCCTCTGGAAACCCCAACCGCCAGGAGTTCGGTTTTGTAACTAAGTTGGTAGCTGACCTAACTGGTAAGCCTGTATGGCCCTGCACCCATGTTGAAAACTATGCTTACTCTACAACCGCAGAGGAAACTCGTGAGTTGATGAGCCAGGTAATGCGCAATGGTGGCAAGGGATTTCACCTTTATATTCCTGATGTTCAGGGCGGGCGTGCACCAAGCGGAGATACTAAACTTTCAAAGTATGGATGTCCAGAGCGCTTCCGAGCAATAATGGAAATTGTGCGGATTGCTTCGGAAATGAACGAAGTGGCAGTTCCAAACGACCCAGACTGTGCCATCCTTTACTCAGAGGATCATTACCAGTCGTTTACTGCTCCAAGCCATGTATTTCCCAACGAGTCTGAGTATGCTTATACATTTCTCGGCCCAGTAGCAAGGACTTGGTTTAAGTTCATTAATGACAATATGGTTGCAGATGGTAGAGCTAATCTTAGGGCATGGAAAGCTGTCTTCATTCCAGGCGCGAAATATGAGCGAGCAGAAGTGGTGAAGGCACTTGCGGACTATGTCAGAGATGGCGGTGTATTGGTGTGTAGCGATCCGGAGGCATTTACGTGGGCTCCAGATGGAAGCAACCTGGCTGATTTGCGCAAAGAGTTGCTGGGTGTTGACATTGGCCCTAGTGTGGAGCAAACAGAGATTTTAATTACCGACGATACTTCGTACGCGCGGCTTAAAGGGCTCAAGCTTTCTGCGGGTGGCTTTGGATTCAAGCTGACCGTGGGTAATAACGTTAAGGTGGTGGCAACCTTTGCCGACGGAAGTCCGGCAATAATAGAGCACAAGTTTGGTAAAGGAAAGGTCATTGTTTTTGCGTCAAACCCATTTGCTGAAAAGACGGTTGGGGATCAGGCTTGGAAGGACTTCTTCAAGGCGCTTGCTGAGAATTTGGGACTAAAAACCGGTAGAGACATCTGGCGCTTTAAGTTTCCAGATATTAAGACAGTTTATCAGTCTGACCCTGAGGGCGTGTGTCTTACTGGTAATTATATAAGGTGGCAGCAAGAGCGACCGATTGATGTGAAAAATGCCGCAATCAAAGGAACCTATTCGTACATGGTGCCGCCTGACGAAGTTGCCGATGAGGCAGGTGAAATACTAATAGAGTTTGGCAAAGGCAATCTTACTGATAGACGCCTCGCCCCAATCCTTGCTAAGAAAGTTTTGCATCCAAGAAACTTTATCGTAACCTGGAGAAAAACTGACCAAACAGCGGTAACTTTTGATTTTGGAAAGCCGTTTTCGCTGAAAAGGTTGCACCTTTGGTACTCAGACCAGCTGCCAGAAATGGTCGTAGAAGGGAGTGAGGATGGCAAAAGCTGGTCTGCATTAGCATCAAACCCAAAGCAGAACCCAACAGAGGACGTATTGGACGTAAGTTTGGACCTGCTCTCCGATACACCTTATCGCTTTGTGCGGCTTTCATTTGGCAAGCGAGACCCCGGTGCAAAAATGACGCTAGTAGAGTGCGAAATATGGGCAAATCCAGAAAAAGACGGTTGAGGTCTTTAATAACAAGCAAAAAATAATTAGCTATAGGCATTATAAAGCAGGAATTCTGCTTCCAGCGCCTAAGAAGTTCTTGTTTGCTAAATCTGGATTCGTGGGTTTTTAAAAACACATGATATCGGGGCAGGTGAGCATGGAGGAGCGACAGGAGAAATTCAGCAGTAAAAAATATAGCTCTGAGCGAGTCTATGTTGAATGTAACTTTGCGGCAATTAATCCAGCGTGCATATGGCATGCGGTTAAAAAAGCGTCTTGGCAAGCTCGCATTCCCTTGTTAATTTTTATGATTAGGATAATTGTCTGCAGAATCCTCAATAAACAACTCTGGGTTCTTAAGTATACAGATGATAAGTTTTTATATAAAAGGGTAAACATCACCGAATTCGCAAATCTAATTCCTCGCCGTGCAAACGAAGTCTCGGGGAAATTAATGAAGCTGGGATTCAAACACTTGGAGGATTACGTATCAGGAGCAAGTGCTGGGAGTACGATATGCCGTTTGTATTCAAACCCTGCTATTGGGACATATGCGGTTTTAAGTGTATGCTGTTCAAAAGAGATGCGAGGTTATGTGGACCTTGAATACCGCAGTCTGTATAATAATGGGTGCCAAGTAGTTACCCTTGACGCTCCGCTTCCAGGGTGGCGGGGATATTCGCCTCTGCATATTCATGCCTACCCTGGATTTTCTGCAGAGCGCCTTCTGGAAAAACACTTAAAGCACAAGGATGATAAAGCTATTGAGGAATGGAAACCGCTGCCGAATGCTAATGCAAGCGAATATGTGGGCTTTTTAGAGTCGACTTTTACTAGCTTTATTGACTATCTAGAATCTAATGGATACGCTAGGCGCGTACGCCAAGAGTCTCATAGTAAACAATAGCGAGGAGGTAAGCTAATGCGAAAGATAAAGATTACGGCAGGCGCAGTTCAGGCTATGGCTGAATTGAATGATTCGGCGACCGCAAATGCAATCTGGGATGCGTTGCCCATAAGAGCACGAGCAAATAACTGGGGCGACGAAATTTATTTCGGCATTCCAGTTAACGTTGGTGAGGAAAACAGCAAAGAAGTTGTGGACTTGGGTGATATAGCATACTGGCCGCCTGGAAGCGCTTTCTGTATATTTTTTGGCCCGACTCCGGCGAGCAGGGGTTCTGAGATACGTCCTGCCAGCGCTGTGAATGTCGTGGGCAAAATTGAAGGTGATCCGAAGGTCTTTAAATCGGTGCGTTCAGGCGAGCAAGTTGTTATAGAGAAAGTTGAGGAATAAAAGTATACGTTGACTGCATGCGGACACCCCTGGTAGAATGACTGCATAAATGAACGCTCAAAGCGTCGATTTGGCAGGTTGTCTGAGGTGCCGCGGACTAGGATAATTGCCGCAATAGTTGTAAATTCTGTCCTATTTGTTTTACTTCAAGGGTGTTTACGTCAAACGCAAGATAACGGTACTGGTGGAAAGATTGTTATCACAGTTTGGCACCCTTGGGGTGGCACCCAAGCCGTCGCCTGCGAACAGGTAGTAAAGGCATTTGAAGCCACGCATCCTAAAATTGACGTTCGCCCGCTTTTCACTGTCAATGATCTTTCAAACAACCAGAAGTTCTTTACGTCGGTAGCCGCAAAAAAACCTCCGGACGTAACGTTTGTTGACGGCCCGCAAGTCGCGGAGTGGGCTGAGCAAGGCGCGTTGACACCGCTTGACGATTTTATTAAATCTGCGGGTATTAAACCAGACGACTATTTTAAGCCATGCTGGTTGCAGAATAAATACAAAGGTAGGATTTGGGCGCTAACATACTGTGCAGACCCAAATTTTGCCTTTGTTTGGAACAAAGCTCATTTTCGTGAAGTCGGACTCGACCCTGAAAGGCCGCCAGAAACCATCGAAGAGCTAGACCGCTATGTAGAGAAGCTGACGAAGTGGCGAGGGTTTTCGAAAGGAAGAAAGCTTGTTCGGATAGGAATTATCCCCTGGTCGCAGTACGGCGCGGCAAATTCAATGTTTACATGGGGATGGGCATTTGGTGCGTCATTTTATGATCCCAAAACTAACACCATCACCGCCGATAACGAGAAAGCTGTAAAAGCCCTGGAATGGATGTGTTCTTATGCCCACAAGTATGATGTGAATAAGATCTCGAGCTTAGAAGCAGGTTTCGGTTCAGCCGAAATGAACCCATTTTATGTAGGGAAGTATTCTATGGCTTGCCTACATATATCGGGTGTCGAGGAGATAAAGAAGTATGCACCGAACCTTGACTATGGACTTGGATACATTCCCGCTCCGCCCGACGGCGAGAAACACAGCTCTTGGGTAGGCGGTTGGTGTGTGGCGATTCCAAAAGGCTGTCGGCATCCTAAAGAAGCTTGGGAATTCATCAGGTGGACATGCGCAGACGCTGAGGGTACAAGGATTGTAGGGGAAAAAACAGGGCTATTCCCTGGTTATCGGAAGTCGCCTTATTTTGCAAAGGTTCGCGGGAAGCCCCAGTATGGCATGTTTCTCAAGATACTTGAGGAATGCCGCCATCAAAGGCCTGTTATGCCCGCGCAGGCATATTATATGGGTGCTTTGCAAAGAGCCGTGGACGCAGCAATATATGGTCGAAAGTCGCCCAAGCAGGCACTTCGTGATGCTCGAATTGAAACTCAGCGCGAGCTCGACCTCGTGATGGGTAAAGAAAAATAAACGGAGAAGGCAAATGATAGATCCAAAACTTCTGGAGATACTTGCATGCCCGGCGTGCGACGAACGTCCGCCAGTTGAGCTAAAGGATGACAAGTTGGTTTGCACAAAGTGCGGACGAAAATATCCAATAGAAAATGGCATTCCTGTAATGCTTGTCGAAAAAGCAACCTTTGAGGAGTAGAAAAATGTTGAAGTTTCATATCATACATGGGCCGAATCTTAATCTTTTAGGAGTCCGGGAGCCCGAAATTTACGGTTCGCTCACCTTGGAACAAATCAACGAGCAGATAAGGGCACACGCAAGAGAGGTCGGCGTCCACGTTGAAATCAACCAGTTTAACTCCGAGGGTGATATCGTGGAGGCGATCCAAAAATCACTTGATTGGGCGGATGCAATCGTGATTAACCCGGGCGCCTATACCCACTACAGTATAGCGGTGCGCGATGCAATTGCAGCGGCGAAAATTCCAACCATTGAGGTACACCTTTCGAACATTCACGGCCGTGAGAAGTTTCGCCAGATATCCGTTACAGCGCCGGTGTGTGTTGGGCAAATCTCAGGGTTCGGAGCAATGAGCTACATCTTAGCGCTTGACGCGGCAAAATCGCTAGTTGAAAAGAGATAGATTGGTGGGTCGTTCATGTCTAAACGGTTGGAGCGGCTTAGAAATGAGCTTATGGCGGCCGGAGTTGACGCTTTCCTCGTCTCGCAAATTGAAAATGTACGCTACCTAAGTGGATTTACCGGCTCATTTGCGTTTTTGGTTATTACTCTCCAGGATGCTTATTTTCTAACCGACGCCCGCTATATAGAGCAGGTGTCTCAGGAGTGTCAGGGATATGTTATTGAGGAGTTCCAGGGGGGTTGGACCAAAAAAGCTTCCGAATTAATTAAAACTCTTGGGGTTCACAAAGTTGGCTTCGAGTCGGCGCACCTTAGCTACAATGCATGGAACGCACTTAGGGAACAGCTGGAAAAAATCGAGCTTATTGCATTAGATGACATCATCGGCAGACTTCGCACTGTAAAAGACGAGGAAGAGATTTTAGCGATTAGGGAGGCTGCGAATATCGCCGACTTGGCTTTTAAATACATCAAAGGGCTTCTAAAGCCCGGCATCTCGGAGAAGGAAATTGCAATTGAGATAGACTTCTTCATTCGAAAAAATGGCGCCGAAAGGGAGGCATTCGAAACCCTGGTAGCTTCAGGCCCCAGGTCTGCCCTCCCACACGGCAAACCAACAGACAAGATTGTCTCGGAAGGCGAACTATTGTTACTCGATTTTGGCGCAAGATGGCAAGGCTATCATTCGGATATAACTCGCACCGTCGTCATTGGGCAAATGCATCCAAAGCAGATAGAGATTCATGAGATCGTTCTCGAAGCCCAGGCTAGGGCTATAAAAGCCATACGTCCAGGATTGCCGGGGGGAGATATTGACAAAATCGCAAGGGACTACATCACTGAAAAAGGATATGGTGAGTATTTCGGCCATGGCTTGGGACACGGAATTGGGCTTGCTGTGCATGATGGCGTGAATGGAGGTAGAATTCTGGGCAGGGGGAGCAAAATCATACTAGATGCTGGCATGGTTGTTACGGTTGAGCCTGGGATTTATATCCCAGGCTGGGGGGGAGTTAGAATAGAAGATGATGTTTTGGTAACAAAGTCGGGTGCCGAAGTTCTTACGCATTCCTCACGAGACCTTAGTATTTTTGCAAAGTAGCTTTGATTACTTTTGCGGAAAGGAGCTTAGCATGTTCAAAGAAATTCTTGTGCCATTGGATGGTTCGGAATTGGCGGAGAAGGCAATCCCTTATGCGGTTGAATTGGCTAAAAAATTCGATTCGAGGATTACCTTATTAAGCGTAATCGAACCGGTTGCAATTTATTCACAGCCCGGCATTGTTGGACCGGTCGTGAATGTGGTTCTTGAGCCAGAAGCGGAAGCCCAAGAAGTCCATAAATACTTAGATAAAATATCAACAAACATTAAGGATGAGGGTATCAATGTCCGCAAAATAGTGAGGCAGGGGGATGCCGCAGGGCAGATATGTGATTTTTCTAAGGAAGCGGGCATAGAGCTCATTGTTATGTCTACGCATGGGCGTTCTGGGTTCCAGCGTTGGGTTTATGGAAGTGTTGCCGATAAGGTACTCCGAGGCGCAGAAGCACCTGTATTGCTTGTACGTGCAAGGCCAAAGGAAGCAGAGAAGTAAAAAAAAAGAAAGCCTTTAAAATATGGAGATTAGCCACACAATCCTTAGTATAATCCTAATCCTAATTGCTGCCAAAGTTTTCGGGGAACTTGCCGAACGAATAAATCAGCCGCCAGTGCTTGGCGAGCTGATTGCTGGCGTAATCCTTGGAAGTAGCTTATTGGGGTGGATCAAAGAAGATGATGTTCTTGTAACCTTAGCTGAAGTCGGGGCAATACTCCTCCTTTTCGAAGTTGGCTTAGAAAGCGATCTGGAAGAGTTCCTGCGAGTCGGTTGGTCTGCGTTTCTTGTAGCAGTGATTGGGGTAGCGGGCCCATTCGCAGTAGGATACTTCGCCTCAATCATGCTTGGGCTTTCCACGTACGTAGCAATTTATATAGGCGCAACCCTGACCGCCACAAGTGTAGGTATAACAGCAAGGACTCTCACCGACCTTGGGAGATTACAAACACCCGAGGCAAAAATCATCCTGGGGGCCGCCGTTATAGACGACGTCCTTGGGCTTATTATCCTTGCCATTGTAGCAGGTCTTGTTGTGACTGGCACTCTTTCGACACTAATGGTTGTAAAGGTGACGGGCCTCGCAATTGTTTTCCTGGTCGGTGCAATAGTTTTGGGTGTGCCTGTTGCGCCTCACCTGCTTAAAATAGCTCAGAGGATGCGGACTCGGGGTATTCTGACAATAAGCGCTTTTGTATTTTGCTTATTCTTGGCGTTTACTGCTGAAAGTCTACAGCTAGCCGGAATTGTGGGCGCTTTCGCCGCGGGTTTAGTGCTTGCGAGGACCGAGGAACTAGCTCATATCCAAGAAAGGATAAAGCCACTTGCGGATATCTTCATCCCTGTGTTCTTTGTCATGCTTGGAGTTAAGGTACGCTTACAGGATATTAATCCTTTTAATCCTGAAAATAACCAAATCGCTATGCTTGCCCTCTTGCTTATCGTGATTGCAGCGTTAATGAAGTTATTTGCTGGGTTGGGTGTCGTTCGCTCAAGTGCCAGCCGCCTAATTGTCGGAATTGGGATGATTCCTCGCGGAGAGGTTGGCCTTATATTTGCCAAAATGGGAATAGATCGCGGCGTTTTGAACTCTGGCGAGTATGCGGCTATCGTTGCAGTAGTAGTTGCCACGACATTCATGACACCATTTTTACTCAAGCTTGCATTCCAACGCATTGCAAAGAAACTCCAAAAAACCTCCTCACATAGCCTAGATGTAACCAATGCATAAGTTGTCCAAGCTATTAGCAATATTGGGCTGAATTTGTCGGAATTATGACGGTACTTTAAGTCACGGCTTGACTTTTTGACAAAAGTGTGATATACTTGCCATGGGAGCAGAGGGTCAGGAGGCCCACGGACACTTTGCAAGAAAAGCCGTTGGGAGACCATGACACAAGCTTCGCATGCTGCCCGGGACCTCAGCATCCAGAAGCAAGAAAAGGGCTGGCTAATGCGACGTGAAATTATCCTGATCTTAGTTTGGCTACTTTCTACGATCTCGCTCCAAAAGATCGCTGCAGGCACTAATGTAGCATACACCAAGCGCTTCCTCCATGGAGTTCCAGTTCATGTGGTGAGTGCCAACTTGAACAGCCCCAATATACGAATCAGTGCCGCGATGTCGAAACGTGGCATTGGCACAACTGAGGGCTTTGGCTCAATGCTTTCTCGACTCCAACCTACTGCCGCAATTACGGGTACGTATTTCTGCACAAGGACTCTATTCCCAGTTGGCAATATAGTTATTGATGGCAGGTTGGTTGCACTTGGGCACGTTGGCACCGGAATATGCTTCACTCCAGATAACAAAGTGGAGTTCAAGCGGGCAAAATCCCTTGGCGATAACCAATGGGCGGCATATTCTACTCTAATTTGCGCAGGTCCAAGGCTAGTAACTAATGGCATTGCCGGCGTATATCCCCGTGCGGAAGGGTTCCGCGATAGGCGGCTTTACACCAAGAGCCCACGTTCAGCGATTGGAATCACAAATGCCAACAAGCTTCTCCTCGTGGTGGTAAGCAAGCCCATATATCTTAGCACCCTTGCAAAAATTATGAGGGAGCTTGGCGCGGTAAATGCAATCAACCTTGATGGAGGCGGTTCGACAGCTCTCTACTATGAAGGCAAAGTCCTCAGACATCCAATCCGCCAACTTACTAACCTTATTGTAGTCTATGAATCGCCTGAGCGGTTTGCAAGAATCAAAAGCCAACTTGCACCGACTCCGACAGTTGCTGCCCGTCGCACAAAGGCCCAGCTTCCGTCCGCGACAACGGAGCCAGCAGCCGTGCCAAAGCCAATTCGAACGCTTACAATGCCTTTTGCGACTGTATCTTTCGCAGAAATCTCAATGGATAATGGGATAGCTCAAAAGCTAACTTCCTGTGAAATTGAGCATTCTTTGACAGCCGGCGATGTTGTAAGTGTGGAAAAAGATTTGGCAGTGATTCCTGAGTCGCCGTGGCTTGCTGGGAGTACAGCTAGCAGTCGAAAGCGAGAGCTTCGAGGTCCAACGCACAATCATGCCTTGGGCGGCTAATAGTAGAGCATTTCTCCTCTTGCGCTGATTCCAATTTCTTCGCTATTATTTAACCACAATGGAGTATGAAAGCAAACTCAGTCGGCTCATCAGCATTTTGGGTATTGCGTTTGGTGCCTTAGCTACTATAAGTATTGGCGTTTATCTAGTAGCAACAATTAATCCAAGAATACCTGGCAAGACTGTTATTCGTTGGGTAGTAGACCCAAATCCAATCCGCAAGGAACAAATCAAGCTTTTTGAGTCAAAATATAGGAACATTCACGTAATCAATGATCCCGGGGCTGAGCCCCAGCGACTTCTGACACAACTTGCTGGCGGCGTCCCGCCCGACGTAATGGCGCTCTACAATCCGCAGACCATTCGACTTTTTGCAAAAAATGATGTTCTTCTAGACCTGCGGCCTTATGTAAAAAAATACAAGCTTCCGATAGAAAAGCTATATCCTGGTCTTAAACCTTATATTTATTACGAGAACAAAATCGTTGGTGTGCCTGAGAACTGCGGGCCATATGTGCTTTTCTACAATAAGAGAATGTTTCGGGAGGCTGGGATTCCTTACCCCAAGCCTGATTGGACTTGGGATGAATGTCTAGAGGTGGCGAAGAAGCTTACAAAATATCAAGTAGTCGGCGGTCGAAAGGTGCCCATTCAGAAAGGAATTTACGTTGGCACACATGATTGGTGGTTTTTCATTTGGATGTATGGTGGCCATCTTTACAGTCCGGATGGTAAGAGATGCATAATGAACGATGAGAAGGTAAAGAAGGGCATTCGATTCTGGGCCGACTTAAGGCTTAAGCACCATGTAACGCCGACGCCGAGCGAAGCGCAGAGCATGGCGCCTACCGGTGGATGGGGCACCGACGCACTCTTGTTCCGCGAGTCGAAGGTGGCGATGATGGTATCCGGAAGGTGGTTATGCATACAATACAGGGAGCAAAAGGACCTAGAGTGGGACGTGACGAGCGTGCCGCACGGCCCAAACAGGGTAACACTTCTGGCTAGCAAGTGTTACTCAATCCCGAAGACCAGCCGCCATAGGCATGAGGCGCTGATATTTATAAAGCATCTGCTCAGCAAGGAAAATCAACTTTTGGTGGCAAACTACGGCGATGGGATACCAACGCTTCAAGACCCAGAGATTGAAAAGGCATTTGCGTATAACCCAAAATATCCGAACGAGCGGAACAATCTGCTTCACATTCAGGAGATGAAATATGCGCGGGTTTCCGAAAGCTCGCCCTATATCAACGTATTGGACCAGGATGCAATAATGGCGCGGGAGTTCGACAAAATGTGGCTTGGCGAACAGAGTCCCGATAAGACATGCGACGAAATTGCTCGGCAGATAAACGCAGTCATAAGGCGCAACCTAGCGAACCCAAATTTTCTGGATTAGTTCGTACAAGTCGAAGGGTTTATTAAATCAATGAGACGTTTATCTTACAAGACGAAAGAGGCATTGGCTGCATACGCTTTTCTTGCTCCCAATTTCCTAGGCTTCTTGGCGTTCACGAGCATTCCAGTTGTGGTTTCTTTTGTTATGGCTTTCACCCATTGGAATATCTTCAAGCAGCCGTTTTGGGTTGGGCTAGAAAATTTCAAAAACCTGCTGTGGTTTCATCGAGAGGGAGGCCGCCTTGTGCCGAACGACCCATTCTTTTGGCAGTACGTCTACAATACTGTCTACCTTATGGCAGGGATTCCGATTGGCATGGCAGGCAGCCTGATTGTGGCGCTGATGATGAATCAGCGGATGCGGGGAATCGTTGTGTTTCGTACGATTTATTTTCTGCCGACTGTATGCTCGGGCGTCGCTCTATTGATACTGTGGAAGTACCTTTATAATAGCGATATTGGTCTAATCAACAAAACCATACGCCTTGTGGGCGCGTTCATTTTCGCAAAAAAGCCTGTTGCAATTGGCGCAACGGTATTTGCGGCGCTCATTTTTGGCGTCGTTGTAATTGGATTAATAGCGGCTTTGTTGGCGTTCTTGCAGTGGCTTTCCGAGAAAATTCGGTTTACCTGGCCCGAAGGTTTGTTTCGAGCGCTAATGTTTGCATCTGGGGCGTGCATTTTCATTCTTATCGGTATATATGGCAGGGCATTCTATAATGCGCTCAGCATGTTTTTTGCCGAACCGCCAGATTGGCTGGGGACAGTTCAATGGGCAAAGCCATCTTTGATTCTAATGAGCCTTTGGGGTGGTCTTGGCGGGTACAACATGATTCTTTATCTTGCCGCGCTTCAGGGGGTGCCAAGCTCGTATTATGAGGCGGCTGAGATAGACGGTGCTGGTCCATGGCAGAAGTTTTGGGCGGTCACTTGGCCAATGATTAGCCCAACTACATTTTTTATTTTAGTGATGAGCATTATTGGCGGATTCCAAGGTGGATTCATGATTGCAAACGTCATGACGGGCGGTGGGCCAGCTGGGAGCACCACTACTATTGAGTATTATCTTTACCAAACCGCATTTGAGAAGTTCAATATGGGCTATGCATGCTCGATAGCTTGGTTCTTGTTTGCCGTGATACTTGTGATAACTCTTCTCACATGGAAGCTTGGCGGAAAAGTGGTGACCTATGAATAGGGTAGGTTTGGGTATAAAAGTTGGCTTTTACATCGTTTTGAGCATTGGCGCAATAACAATGATTATTCCATTTCTTTGGATGGTTTTTACTTCTATCAAACAGCCTCACGAGGTATTTTCCGCTACCGGTGCGATTAAATTCCTTCCTGAGCATTTTTTCTGGCGGGATACAGTTATAAATGGTGAGAAAATTCGTGCGTGGTGGGGCAATTATCCTGATGCTTGGAGGGAGATCAACTTTTTCAGGCTTTACTTGTCAAGCATATTTGTAGCGGTAGTTGGAACATTTGGCCAGGTGCTGACAAGTTCGATGGCGGCTTATGCATTCGCTAGGCTGAGCTTCCCTGGACGTGATAAGCTCTTTTTTGGATATCTTGCAACGATGATGATACCGAGTTCTGTGACAATGATTCCGGTTTTTGTGATAATGAAGCACTTAGGTTGGATCAACACATATCAAGCGCTCATCATCCCGGGGTTGTTTAGTGCGTATGGGACATTCATGCTCAGGCAATTCTTTATGGGTCTTCCGGTGGAGCTTGAAGATGCAGCGAAGATTGACGGTTCGGGTTATATTGGGATATGGTCGGGGATTATTCTGCCGCTTGCCAAGCCGGCGTTGGCGACATTGACGACGTTCACTTTCATGGGATTTTGGGGAAGTTACATGTGGCCTTTGGTTGTAACAGTAACCGAGGCACCGAGGACGCTTCCGATTGGACTGCGTTATTTTGTTGGCCAGCATGCGACGAATTACACTCAGCTCATGGCTGCTTCTGTGATTGCGCTCATCCCGGTGTTGCTTCTTTTTGTTTTCAATCAGAGATACTTTGTAGAGGGAATCAAGCTCCAGGGGCTGAAAGGCTGATTGGCAGAGGCGGGAAGAGCCTTTTGGATTCAGCAAATGTTTAATTTCGGGGATGCCACGTCATACTTCTTACTATCCAGGTTGCCAACCCAGTCATACCCGAAGGTTATCTGCGCCTGCCCAGGATATGTCACCGCCACAAGCCGGCTGTTTTCGTCGTATGAGTAGTACGTCGTGCCATTGGAATCCACCATCCTAAGCGGATTCCCTGACCCGTCCCGCTCAACTTTGTCGTTACATCATTTCTTTTTCTTCAATTTTCTTATAAGTTGCTTGCATTCAGTGCTGAGAATCTCCTTGTCCCACAACTCAATCAGTCTGTATGAATCCCGCAAATCTTCCTGCAACATATCCTTCTCCATCTTGGCAATTGCTGACTTGTCCTTCAGCTTTTTAATTTGTTCTACATGACGTTTTCCCTTGTCAACCACTGGGGTTATGTGTCTATCAACGAATCTCCTTGCAGCCTTCGAGCATGAAGTCGCAGCACGCGCGCTATCCATGTCGCCAAGTGCTTCTAGTTCCTTTGCTACCAATTTCCAGGTACAGAGCCACAATGCGGTGCCATTGATTATTTCTAAAGTATTTGGCACCTGAGCGTGTACTATTTGTCGTGCAATGTCCAAGTTGACTAGAAGCACCTGCAAGGCTAATGTTTGCTTCCCAGTCCGGCTGAGCTCAGCCGCATGCTCCCTATTCCTTCTGTAGATCTCTCGTAGCGTCCACATTGCAGGCATGACTTGGCTGGCATAATAATGAGTAAAAGCGTCATAATCCCTATATGCAGATTCAGGTCTAAGACGAAGCTCGCGCGTGCTAAGCTTACGAACCAACGCTATCCCTTCCTCAATCCGCCCAGCCTTATATAGCTCCAATGCACGTGTGTAATCCTGCATCACCGGGTTAAGGTGTCTTACGCTATCCCGTTTGCAGCCACGGTTATCTCCCTGCTTGTCTACTTTTACGCCATTGTTACGACAGCCACTCCAAAACAGCAAGACGACCGCTAGCAGCAAAAATACCGTAGACCAACTTCGTTTTTTCATTTTTTCGCATCCGTATAAAGATACACACTTTTCGTAGCAATTCTCCTGTTGATTGTAGCATTTGGTTTGTCCTCCTGATTGCCATCCTTCGATTAGCATACAGCAAGCATATTTAACATCACAGCAATCCTGACACTGAGTTGTATCATTTTGAGGCCTGTCGCATGCAGTCGTACCTGCGCCGTCGCAGGTCGGGCTTTCAGGGAAGATTGTACAGAAATACTTTAAGCAGGTCTCTTTGAGCAATCCTTTCCCTACGCATTTGACCTTGTATCCGGTTGGATCAGAGTATACAAGGGGTTCATTGAGAGCGTAAGCGTAGATAGATAGCACCTGCTTTATAGCATCCCTCTGCCCGAACCTTCCAACCTCCGGGTCGTAGAAGCGGATGCCGAGTTGTAACAAGGGCAAGTTGGCATCCTGGACGTGAGTATAATACCCCAACTGCCCTACGAATTGGTAGGGCTGGTCAGTGGAGCCTGTATGCTCGATATGCTCCATGAGCTCCCCCCAGGCATCGTATGTGTACTCATCTGTGATGTTGCCATCACTGTCAGTAAGCAGTCTTGTCGACCCAAGTGCGCCGAAGTGATAGTACCTCATCTCTCCGGCGCCCGTCAGTCGCGCAATTAGCTCGCCTCCTGGCTCTCGAATGTAGTATGCCGACCCACCAAAACCTACCTTTTTGCATTCTAGCCTTAAGCAGGTAATCTGTCAATAGCTGAGTACCTAATAGCAGTTTTTTAAAGTTTTAACTAATGTAGAGCCGAACCCTTTGTGCTAGCTTTGATTTTTCCTTGCCGGTACTTCTGTCTACAGCACTTGCCGTTGCCGTGCGGTCTCTCGGGGCTCGAAGATGCCGCGGAGGTTGAAAGGTCAGGGGATATGGCCTGGAGTCATTCTGCCTCTCAGCAAGCCGTAGCTTACTATGCCTTCGCTTTTTTATACAGCATTATGAAAATCGCATGCTTTATTTCTTAGCGTCTAAATTTACGATTGCAGAAGTTCTCGTTGGCGACAACCCCTTTTTAGCCCCAAAGTTTCCTGTCTAGACTGCGATATTGAACAGCTTCTGCAACATGTGCCAGTGCAATGTTTTCAACACCTTCTAGGTCTGCAATCGTCCGAGCGAGTTTGAGAATTCGATCGTAGGCGCGCGCTGAGAGGTTGAGCTGGTTGATAGCTGTCCGCAGGAGGTCTTTTACATCATCTTTTGGGGTGCAAAACTTCCGTATTTGTTTGCCATTCATTTGGGCGTTGCAAAATGTGCCTTTCCCATCGTTTGAAAATCTCTTCCTTTGAATTTCTCGGGCGCGCTCTACCCTGGCACGGATTGTTGCTGAGCTTTCGCCGGTCGGGTGGTTCATTAGTTCTTGGTCTTTTAAACGTGGCACCTCGATATGAATGTCTATTCGGTCGAGCAATGGCCCTGAGATCCGTTGAAGGTACTTATTGATTATCCCTGGATTGCAAGTACAAGCTCTAGTTGGGTCCGAGTAAAAGCCGCAAGGGCAGGGGTTCATGGCTGCGACAAGCATAAACCTCGCCGGATAGGTGAGAGAGCCGGCTACTCTGCTGATGGTCACAGTTCCATCTTCCAGCGGTTGGCGAAGGGTTTCTAGCACGTCTCGACGGAACTCAGGCAATTCGTCAAGGAATAGGACACCATGATGCGCAAGGCTCACTTCTCCAGGCACAGGGTATGAGCCGCCGCCACTCAGTCCAGCGTTCGATATTGTGTGGTGTGGGGCTCGAAAAGGACGGGTTGTTATTAAAGCTGATTGTGAATCCATTCGTCCGCTTACGCTGAAAAGCTTTGTGGTCTCGAGCGCCTCATCCAGAGTCATTGGGGGCAGAATTGTTGGAATTCGACGGGCTAGCATGGTCTTGCCGCTCCCCGGAGGTCCAATCATTAGAATATTATGTCCGCCAGCAGCGGCGACTTCCAGCGCTCGTTTTACGTGTTCCTGGCCTTTTACATCGGAGAAATCTATATCAAATCCAGGTTGGTCGAGCATGAACTTGGAGGGGTCTAGTTTCACAGGGTCAAATGACCTGCTGCCGTCCATGAATTGGAGCACGTCGATTAGGGAATTAACGGGGTAAACTTCTAGCCCTTCAACGACAGCTGCCTCGTAAGTGTTTGCTTCGGGAACAATCATGTACTTTTTCTTAGCTTCTTTCGCCGCCAAAGCCATTGGCAAGACGCCGTGAACAGATCGCACAAGGCCATCCAGCGAGAGCTCGCCCACGACCATCATGTCTGGAAGCGATTCCAACGATACTTGTCCGCTTGCAGCGAGGATTCCGATGGCAATTGGGAGATCATAAATCGGGCCAACCTTTTTGATGTCTGCCGGTGCAAGGTTGATAGTGACGCGCTTGTTCCAAGGAAAATCATAGCCAGTATTTCGGACGGCAGCGCGAACACGCTCGCGAGATTCTTGGACAGCGGCGTCAGGGAGGCCGACAATGGTGAAAGAGGGACTTCCCATGGCAACGTCCACTTCGACTTCGACAACGTAGGCATCTACTCCAAGTATTGCACTTGAATCTACTCGAACGAGCATGGGTGACCTCCGGCATAGAAATTAAGAAGCCTGCCCTCAAAATGGCAAGTCTTAATGGCAAGAATTATGGATTACTCCTCAGGCAAGGAAACAGTTGGGGCATTATAGCAGTATATGGTAGAGCGTTGCAATGGCAAAATTCCAAAAATATCTGCAATTTATTGTTTTGTCTCATGGCATTGAGAGAAAAATAGGCGTATAATTAAGAACAAAGTTTTCGGTAGTTTTGTTCGGAGGTTAACGTGCAAAACGCAGATGGAGTAATAATTAAAAATGTCACAGGGCTGTTTGCTGAAAAGAAAACAGATTCGGAACAGGTAACCCAGGCTATAATGGGACAGCCGGTGAAAATTGAGAAGGATGAAGGCGATTGGCTTTGGGTCCAAACGTGGGATACCTACCATGGTTGGGTGCAAAGCCGATGGGTCAGTCGGAATATCCCGAACCCTTCGCGCATGGCAATCGTGACTTCGCTTTTTACTAATGCGCTCAAAGAGCCAGCCCCGGATGCCGAAATTTGGACAATTTTGGTGATTACTACCAGCCTCGAACTCCTGGGAATCGAGGAAAAATTTGTGCGGGTTCGTCTCCCCAACGGCGCTCAGGCATGGGTAAATGCCAAAGATATCGAGATACGTCCGGCGGGCGAACAACCGCTACCCATCGGGCCCATCGGCCAGGATTTGGTGCGCACAGCAAAGCGTTTTCTGGGTGTGCCTTACCTGTGGGGAGGCACTAGCCCATTCGGCATTGATTGCTCAGGGTTTGTGCAGCTTGTCTACCGCTTGAATGGCATCAAGCTTCTTCGAGATGCTCATATGCAGGCGGAGGATCCAAGGGCGATTCCTATTGAAAAGACCGACCTCCAACCAGGAGATTTGGTATTCTTCGCCGGAGGACAGGATAAATCAAGAATCACTCATGTGGGAATGGCGTGCGGCGATGGCACGTTCATTCATTCATCGGGCGGGGCAGTCGGTGTAACGATAAACAACTTATCCGACCATCCCTACGACCAAAACTATTGGGGTGCACGGCGAATGCCTGGAAATTAGGCCACTGGCTACTGTACAGTTGCCGCCAAGTCTGCGCCTTTTAAAAGCGCCTGTTTGTTCAACGGAATGAACTTATGTCTATGAGGAGGCAGCACCTGGGCTAGCGAATCAATAAGCGAGTCTAAGGAAACAACTTTAGTCAGCGCCGCATAGGCTCCAAGCATAATCATATTTGCCACGCGAATGTTTCCTAACTCTTCTGCGCGAACGTTGGCGTCGATGGCAAAGACTTTGCAGTCACCGCGAACTATCGAGAGGTCAATTAGCGATCTGTTGACCAATAATAGCCCCCCCGGCTTGACGCATGGTTGGAACTTGCTGAAGAGGAACTGGTGCATTCCAATAAGGGTATCGGGATGTGCAGAAATAGGTGAGCCAATTTCCTCAGATGAAATAATAACAGTGCAGTCGGCAGTACCTCCTCGGGCTTCTGGTCCATAAGATGGAAACCAAACGACCTCTAGGCCTTCAGTCATACCTGCGTGGGCGAGAAGCTGCCCCATTATCATAATCCCCTGGCCCCCGGTCCCCGCCATGATTACTTCTTCATGCATTTCTTGCCTCCCAAACGCGCCGCCCGGTTAATGAATGCGGTTTCTTAGCAAAAAGTCAAGATTGGAGTGAAGCCATTTTTACTTGCCTTAGGCACCGCCAGTAGCCCTGAGTCGGAAGTGGCAAGTACAACGTTGGCTTTTGCTTTATTGTAGGATAAATACTGAGAAGCAGTCAAACAAGATAAATATCGGCATTGATTTTCTTTGTCGGAAGTGGTATAATTAGCGTAGTCGGGGTGTAGCGCAGTTTGGTTAGCGCGCGTGTTTTGGGAACACGAGGTCGCCGGTTCGAGTCCGGCCACCCCGACCAGTCATCACAATCCGGCCAGTCCTTCTCGAGATTTCCAGACGGTTCGACAAGTCTACGGACCCTCCACTGTTCTTGCACGATTCTGCCTGTCATTTCATTCCAACTCCAAGTCAATGAAGGGCTTAGCCTCTTGTGCGCGTCTTATGCAGTGGTGAAAGCCAATATTCTAATTGCTTGTCCCAGGCACTGCAACAGATGAAATTTGGCTGTGTTGGACAGTAGTGCGTTGTGGGGCAGATATCCTACTTCTAGCACTCTTCGGTTGAGAGATGAAATGTCAATTATTGGCTTCCTCAGACAGCTTTCCTAAGACAGCTCACTTATTTGCAGGAATCTTCAGTCTCTGCGCTGAACACACTAAAAGGGGCTACTCTCAGAACGGGGGGATGGTAGTTGCTTAAGGCTCAGATCTTTCACGCTAACTCAGTTGACAAGCTTCCGAAAATCCACGAACAGATCAATAGTTTTGTGGCTCAGCTTGCTGAAGACGCAATCGTCAGCATAAATACCACTGAGTTTGGACCAGCAGGTGTACACGATTTCTATAGTTATACGGTTCTGATTGTCTACAAGAATCACGAGTAGACTATCGTCGAGTTACACGACGGCATAGCAACGGTGTAATCAGATTAGCGCTTGGTGTGGTGATAAAGGACTACTTGCCGCACAAAGCTCTGTATATGGCACTGACCTTCTTGACATAGTTCTGTGTCTCACGGTACGGCGGCACCCCATTATACTTGCGTACTGCGCCTGGGCCAGCGTTGTATGCCGATAGTGCCAATGCTAGATCCCCGTACTTCGCCAAGTGGCCGCTGATCAACTTTATAGAGCCTTCGATGTTTTGCACGGGATCATAAGCGTTTATCACGCCTAAACCGCGAGCTGTCCCGGGCATCAGTTGGCCAATTCCCATGGCTCCGCACCGGGACGTCGCAGCTGGATTAAAGCCAGATTCAACGAGGAAAATCGCGACCACAAGTCTGGGATCTACCCCATATTTCTCACTGAATGCCAGAATACTAGTTGTGATTGTATCCAATTGCGACTGTGACAGCCTAGGATTGAACCTTGCTATTGCCCGGCGATAGGGATCGAGCACCTCCATTGCGCGGCTGGAAAGGTTGATACCGCGAGTCTGACGCGTTGCCAGATAACTTTTTGGGTCCTTGGGTGAAGTATGAGGTTTCTCTTCTTGTT
>JAIMAU010000020.1 GCA_023511795.1 Armatimonadota bacterium
GGCACTATTTTATCTTACTTCTCCCCGCCACAGCAGTTCTTGTTGGAATTGGTTACACTTCAGCAATAGCCATATTGGCAAAGCGAAAGAAAGCACTTGCAATTATACCTGCTGCCATTTTTGGAGTTGCAGTAATTGCGGCGATCCTCAACCAAGGGAAATTGCTTTTTTCAGCATCACCAATTGAAGTCTCTCGCGCCGTATATGGCCTCCAACCTTTCCCAGAAGCATTAGAAATCGCAAAATATATTAAGAGGTCCTCAACAAAGCAAGACACGATCGCAGTGTTAGGGTCCGAGCCAGAGATTTTTTTCTATGCAAATCGAAGGTCCGCCACTCCTTATATCTACGTCTACCCACTCATGGAGGAACATGACAAAGCCCTCAAAATGCAAAATGAAATGATGCAAAACATCCAAAAGGCAAAACCTAAGTATATCGTTTCAGTCGTCAATCCGCTTTCATGGGGTGTTTCGCGAGGTTCTGTAACTAAAATTTTCAACTAGAGCGCAGATTATTGCCGGCAGCACTATAGAATAGTAGGTATAGTTGATATGTTGTCACCCGACTGGACAAATTATTATTGGGACAATGAGGCAAGAAAAAATGCCCCACAATCACAGGAATATGTGATTATTTTGGAAAGAAAATCTAATTAAAAGGTTTTCTTGTTATTCCTATAGGAATAAGGGAGGATAACTTGACCCGAAAGCCCAACACTTCCAATAAGAAGATATATGCCGCTGTAATGCTCCTCGCATTTATTGTAATTGTGCCCTTTTTTCAAGTGCTTTGGCATGATTTTATCACGTTAGACGACCCCACTTATGTCATTAGCAATGAACAAGTTAAAAAAGGACTAAGCTTTGCAGGGCTGAAGTGGGCTTTAACCACAATGTATAGTGCAAATTGGCACCCAATCACATGGCTCTCGCACATGCTTGATTATCAACTTTTCGGTCTTAATCCAATGGGCCACCATCTAATGAATCTGCTCATTCATCTAGCAAACACCCTGCTGCTATTTTCGGTGCTGAGGCGAATGACTGAAGCAGTCTGGCGAAGTGCGTTTGTGGCGGCGTTATTCGGCGTGCATCCGCTCCACGTCGAATCTGTTGCGTGGGTAGCCGAGAGAAAAGACGTCCTAAGCACCCTATTTTGGATGCTCACAATGCATGCATATAGCCGATATGCTCAGTCGCCAACTATTAAAACCTATTTACTTGTGGTAGTAATCTTTACTTTTGGGTTAATGTCAAAGCCAATGTTGGTAACTTTACCCTTTGTTCTTCTAATTTTAGATTATTGGCCTCTCGAGCGAATCGGGAGTTCTGGCTTAATGCCAATTGTAACTTCAAGAAATTTTAGAACCTTACTGTTTGAGAAAATCTCGTTGTTCTTCCTATCTGGGATATCATGCGTCATTACTCTTTCCGCCCAGGGTCGAGGCGGTGCAATACAATCGCTAGAGGAATTTACACTAGGGGTAAGGCTAGCTAATGCGGTCGTTGCCTACGCAAGCTACTTAATAAAAATGATTTGGCCTTATCACCTCATTGTATACTATCCTCACCCAGGTTCTAATCTGCCTGCTTGGCAGGTCTTAGCATCTGGATTTTTTTTGGCGCTCATTACATTCATTGCTATAATGCTCGGGCGTAAATATAGATATCTCGCGGTTGGCTGGCTATGGTATCTTGGCACGCTCGTGCCAGTGATTGGCCTCGTCCAAGTCGGCATGCAAGCCATTGCAGATAGATATACTTATGTGCCTCTAATTGGAATCTTCATTGCAATTACTTGGGGAGTCCCCGCGCTAATCAAACCTCATGAAACTTGCAAGAGAGTAGGGGGAAAACAAATTGCATTTTCGATTCTTAAATCATCAGCAGCCTTGTCTATTCTCGCCCTAGCTATATGTACATGGATTCAGGTAGGTTATTGGAAGGATAGCTTCTCCCTTTTTAGACATACACTTGCTGTTTGCCCCCAAAATGCCGTTGCCCACTACAACCTTGGTGTAGCATTTGTGAATAATGGAGACGCTGAAGCCGCTATGGTAGAGTTTCAAAAAGCACTGAATATAAAACCGGGATATCCTGATGCATGGTACAATATTGGCGTCCTTCTTCAGCGCAAGGGTAAAATTGATGAGGCAATCAAAAGCTACTATCAAGCAATCAAACTTGACCCTACGTTGGTACAAGCCCGAAACAATCTTGCCATAATGCTTTTTATTAAAGGAAATTATGCAGAGGCATGGAAAGAAGTTCATGCTTGCATGAAATATGGATTTCAGCCTCATCCCGAATTCCTCAAAGCGCTGTCCCAAAAGATGCCTGAGCCTTAATCCATCGGCAATGCCAATTATATTTTTATAAGTCTAACAAGTGATGTAATGATTGTTTTTTCAGGATATAGAGTGAAAGATTTGAAGGCATGTAATAGAATCAGCTGTTGTAAGTCTAAACAACCGAATGAGTAGATTCAAAAATGAGACATACTCGGCGAAGTACTGAAGGCGTTCTTATTCTATTTGCATCCCTATTATTGCTAATGGGGTTTGCACTAGTCTATGCTGCAAAGCTCCCGCAACTTTACGAAGGTGAGAAAGCAAACATAAACACTGCCGATGAAAATACGTTATCGGCAATTATGGGTATTGACCGCAGGCTTGCAAAACTTATATGCGAATACCGCAGAAAGAACGGGAATTTTACAGATGTTGATTCGCTTGGACGTATAAAGTTGCTCACCAAAGATGAAGCGGAGAAAATTGCTTCATTAAATGCCAGTCGCAAAATTGACCTTACAACTATTAGTCCTGAAGAGCTTTCAGCACAAGCAGGAATCAGCCCCGAAGTCGCCTATAGAATTTTGGAAGCAATAGCAACAAGAGCCCCAGGTGAACCCATAACGGCCATTCTTCTGTCAAAAATTCCTCTTATTTCTAGTGATACTTTGGCCTCACACAAAAAGATCCTGAGAGTTCGAGATGCTGAGCGAGTAATGATTTCATTTTGGATAAAAGCCTTTCTCATGATAAGCGGGTTCTTTATATTTCATTTTACACTGAGAAAAAAAGCACCAAATGCTGACCCTTACCTCATACCATGTGTAATGGTGCTTTCAGGGCTAGGATGCATAATTTTGTTTTCAATTAAGCACCCGCTTCAAGACACCGACGTTTTCAGCCGTCAAGTTCAAGGTGTGCTTATTGGCATTGTCTTCGCAATAATACCCATAAATGCAAAATTCAGCACACTGCGTCTTTGGCGGTATACTTATCTATATGCAATCTTCGCCATCATCTTAACCATAGCGCTAGCACTGTTTGGCAAAGGCCCAGGAGGAACACGACTAAGTTTATTGGGAATTCAGCCGGTAGAGATAGTTAAGCTTGCCTTAGCTTTTTTTGTTGCGAGTTATCTTGCTGACCGTTGGAGTATCCTCTCCGACCGCACTGGTCCACGTCGCCGATTTCAGCTTCCTTTATTCCGTGATATCGGTCCCCTAGCTGTAATGTACTTTCTCTCCCTCGCCACGTTTATCATGGTTAAGGATCTAGGCCCGATGCTTGTCCTTTTTGGAATGTTTGTCGTGCTACTTTACGCTGCAACTGGAAACTCTTTATTTATCGTAGCCGGACTTGGACTCATTGCATTCAGTGGTTGCATTGCCTATTTTTTAAAGCTAGGGGTTTTTGATGTGCGCGTTGATATGTGGCTTCATCCATGGGCAAATTCGCATGCGAACGGAATGCATCTTGCGCAATCACTTTGGGCGTTGGCAACTGGTGGACTATGGGGAAGCGGCTTAGGACTTGGGCAACCGAACTACATACCAAGAGCAGGCTCAGACCTCGTTTTCTCTTCGCTAGGTGAGGAGATTGGTCTTCTTGGCACGATTTTAATGCTTATCTTATATTCAGTACTCCTATCAAGATGCTTTCGAATTGCAATTCGGGCTAGAAATGATTTTGAAAGGTTTCTTGGGGCGAGCATAGCATCACTTCTAGGAATCCAAACGGTTGTTATAATCTTCGGTGTGCTTGGAATCCTTCCGCTTACTGGAATTACCTTACCATTTACCAGCTTTGGGCGGTCTTCAATGATTGCCTCATTCTTTGCATTGGGCTTATTGCTGAGTATTTCATCTGACGGTTCGATTTACTCGTCAAATATTCCAATACAAACCAGGCGAGCACTCAACCGCCTTGCAACCAGCCTCGTTGTTTTATTACTGGGTGGAGCCGGAATATGCCGCCTGATGTGGATTCAAGGCATCCAGGCAGACCAAATAGCTGGTTCATTAGTGATAGTACCCGACGCTGATGGCATTTCACGCCCCCACATCAATCCCCGATTAAAAGCTATAGAAGCAAGAATACCCAGGGGAACTATTTTCGATAGGAATAACCAAATAGTAGCGTTTTCCCACAATGGGAGAAGGTTTTACCCATATGGTGGGTCTATGGTTCACCTTGTAGGCTATCTTGATTCCAGATATGGTGGCCCAACTGGAATAGAAAAAAGCAGAAACAATGACCTTCGTGGCTTTGATAATTACTCAGACCTTCTCCCAATATATCGTCTGAGCCATATGCCTCACTGTCCAAAGCTAAAAGGAAAAGACATAAAGCTTACAATTGACGCCAGACTTCAGGCAAAGGTTGAGAATGCGCTCAGGAAATACGCAAATGCTTTAGTCGACAAGCGCACCGGAAGGGTCAAAAACAAAGGTGCTGCAGTTGTTCTAGATGTTTATACGGGTGAGGTACTTGCCGCAGTTTCAATTCCAAATTTTGACCCCAACAAGCTTTCGTATCACAATTGGAGGAAATATATGGCTGATTTAAATAACGACCATGTGCTCATTAACCGAGCACTGAATGGCCTTTATCCTCCAGGCTCAACGTTCAAAATTATTACAACTGCAACTGCGCTTCAGAATGGAATTGATTTCAAGTATATCTGCAATCATAGCGAACATGGAGTAACATGGCGGTGGAAAGGCAAAACATTCGCACGAAAACGCATTACCGACCTCGAGGATATGTCGCCTCATGGTTTGGTTGATATGGGAAAAGGCCTTAGAGTATCTTGCAATCTATATTTCGCACATTTGGCGATGGAGCTGGGTCCTGAGCTTTTGTATAAGACAGCAACAAAAGGCTTTAAGCTAGAACATATCCCACCGCCAAAGCTACTCGCTGAAGATTTAGCCGATAGCGGCTATGGACAGGGACGGATTTTGGTTACTCCGCTTGAGATGGCACGAGTTGCTGCAACTATTGCAAACAACGGTATCATGATGAAGCCTCAATTTATTAGGGAAATTCGCACCAAAGATGGCAAGATTGCTAAGCAGTTTGAACCAATTGAAATGGGAAGACCTCTGGATTACAAAACAGCGGCTCGCCTCCGAAAAATGATGGTCGATATTACCACACGTGGTACAGCTAAGGGCCTTTTCGAGGGCATAGATATTAAAGTTGCTGGAAAAACCGGAAGCGCTGAGAACGAGCAAGGTGATAGGCTTGCTCATTCGTGGTTTGTAGGATTTGCCCCCGCAGAGGACCCCCGAATTGCCTTTGCCGTTGTTATCGAAAATGGAGGATTTGGAAGTCGCTCTGCTGGACCAGTATGTCGGGAGATAGTTAAAGCTGCTTTATAAGCAGTAAAAACATTTAAATATAACCAAGGAGGATTTTTAAATTGACAAAAGAATCGTTGTTCCCAGATAAACGCGAGATTGCAGAAAAAGAACGCCGTGTTAAGGAATTCATGGAACTAAAAGGGCTTGATGCTCTCGTGCTAACTACCCAAAGCAATTTCGCCTGGTTCACTTGCGGTGCCGATAATCGCGTGGCAAACGCAACAGAAATAGGAGTAGCTTCTGTGGTAATCACTAAGGACTCGAAGTACATAGTTTGCGATAATATTGAATACCCTCGAATATTTGATGAGGAAGTCGGTGACCAAGGGTTTAAGTTCAAAACTTATAATTGGTGGGAAAGCAACCTAGCTGATGAGATTAGTAAACTTACAAGCGGCACTGTAGGTGCTGATACTATAATTGCTGGTACAAAGTTGGTTGCTGGCGATATTTCGCCGCTCAGATATTCGCTAACCGAACAGGAGATAGAACGGTACCGATGGCTTGGTATCAATACAGCTGAGTGCATGTATGAAGCTTGTATTGAAGTCAGACCAGGAATGACTGAGCACCAGATTGCAGCCTTACTTGGCGGCAAGCTTATGGAGAGGGGCATAATACCAAACCTAATTCTGATAGCAGCCGACGAACGAATAAGTAAATATAGACACCCAATTCCCACAGAAAACACTTTGGAAAAATACGCAATGCTGGTTACCTGCGCCCGAAAATGGGGACTAATCCTTTCAATGACACGAATAGTTCACTTTGGCTCAATCTCACCAGAACTCAGACATAAGCATGACGCAGTTATGCAAGTGGATGCCAAATTAATCGGCGCAACCCGGCCTGGTGCACGGGTGGATTTCATTTTCGGCAAGGCAATCGAAGCATATAAGCGCACAGGTTTTCAAAATGAGTGGCACTTCCACCACCAAGGTGGTCCAACTGGCTATGCAGGCAGGGATTATCGTGCTAGACCAGAAGTTGCTGGAATCGTTGAGACAAATCAGGCTTTTGCATGGAACCCTTCTATCGCTGGCACTAAATCCGAAGACACTATAATTGCTTTGACAAATCACACCGAAATCATTTCGACCCATAAGGACTGGCCAACGAAAACAATTGAGATTAACGGAGCAAAAATTGAGCGACCTGATATAATGGAAATGTGACCGTTTGGCGAACAGGGGGTGCCAAATATGAAGTTTGAAAGGCGCATACACCTTCTCGCCGGCTTGCTCCTTGCAATTGCAACATTTCTTGTGTTTTGTCGGGTGCTAAGCCATGATTTCATTAACTTTGACGATGGTGTTTATGTCTATTCGAATGCTAATATCAAAGAGCTGACGTTTCAAAGTATTGGATGGGCATTCAAAACAATGCAAGCGTCCAATTGGCATCCTCTTACATGGATTTCGCATATAATTGACTATCAACTTTTTGGTTTAAAGGCGGCCGGCCATCACTTCACGAGTCTTCTACTCCACATTATGAATTCCCTTCTGCTTCTGTATATCCTAAACCGTATGTCTGGCTCATTTTGGCGAAGTATTTTTGTGGCCACATTATTTGCGCTTCATCCGCTTCATGTGGAATCGGTGGCCTGGGTCGCTGAGAGGAAAGATGTCCTAAGCACCTTGTTCTGGATGCTCACAATATGGGCTTATTTGAGATATGTCCAATCACCCAAAATTAAAACTTATATTCTCGTAATAATCTTGTTTTCGCTTGGTCTTATGTCCAAGCCAATGCTCGTAACCCTCCCATTTGTGCTCCTTCTACTTGACTACTGGCCGCTTTGCCGTACTACGCTTAGTCACCGTCATTCACAAGTTGCTTTTCCCGTCGGGGTCAAAAAACTTTTGTTAGAGAAAACGCCCCTGTTCTTCCTGTCAGCAACTTCGTGCGCTATTACATACATTGTTCAGCAAAAAAGTGGAGCAGTGATTCCCTCTGAACGACTGCCTTTCAGCATTCGGCTGGAAAACGCCATAGTTTCATACCTTGCTTATATTTTTAAGATGGTGTGGCCTGCTAAGTTAGCTATCTTTTACCCTCATCCAATGGCTGGCTTACCTATATGGCAAGTACTTGGCACTAGTGTGATTCTAATCACAGCTTCGTTTCTCGCAATCATTGTTCTTAAGAAATACCCCTACATATGCGTAGGATGGTTTTGGTACCTTGGAACGCTTATACCAGTAATTGGCCTTGTCCAAGTTGGAACACAGGCAATAGCTGATAGGTATACATATATTCCACTTATAGGGATCTTCATAATAATTGCCTGGGGGATACCGGATTTTATAGCACGCCTCGAAGAGCATAGAATAAGCAGGGTAACAACGAGAAGAATATATTCTCCTCATCAGTTTCATTTATCTTTTCTACAGTTCATCGCATATATTTCTATTATTGCTTTTAGTGTATGTACATGGCTTCAATTAGGATATTGGAAGAACAGCATAACAATATTTAAGCGTGCTATTGCCGTTACTGGTGAGAATAGCGTAGCACAATATAATTTAGGAGTTGCTTTTGCCGCTCAAAACAAACCTGCTCTGGCACTTCCTCATTTTGAGGAAGCCGTGCGAATAGACCCATTCAATTTTTTCGCCCGCTACAATCTGGGCAAAGCTCTAGATGAAACCGGCAGGTATTCCGAAGCAGAGGAACAATTTCGCGCTGCTATACTGCTCAATCCAAACGATGCCGATTCACATAACAACTTAGCTTGCGTTTTATTGGAGCAAGGTAGATATGATGAAGCGATTGCTGAATATAAAGAAGCCATTAGGCTTAAGCCTAATGATTCCTTAATTCGCAATAATATGGTCTCAGCTTTAATAAAGAGAGGCGATTTATCAGAAGCGCTAAAGCAATATACCAAAGCCCTTAGAATCAACCCTAACGACCCTTTTGCTCATTACAACATGGGAAACATGATGGTGAAGCAACAGAAATGGAACGAAGCAATTCGCCACTTTTCTGAGGCTGTACGCTTGAAGCCAGACTATGCCGACGCATATTATAATTTAGGTGTTACATATCAAACAATCGGAAACCTCGATAAAGCATATCAAGCATATCAGCAAGCTATAAGAGCCAAACCAGGGTTCGGAAAGCCTCATAACAATATGGCAGTCATTCTTTACACGCTCGGAGACTATGCTGGAGCCTGGCGTGAGGTAGAGCTATATATAAAATGGGGTGGCTGCCCTCATCCAGGATTCATTAAGGCTTTGTCCGAAAAGATGCCAAAGCCGCCAAATTAGAGGAGAAACAATCTTAAAATGCATATTAGTATAAGTTCTAAAAAAAACCTTAATCATTCTTCTCAGAAAATAGGTCGGAATCAAAGATGGCGTGTTGAACAGCTTTTTGTATTAATCTTATGCATAGCTTCCTCAATTCGCATATTCTTGTTCGCCGCAGGATTTCCAGTCTTTACCAACGTAGATGAGCATGCCCACTTCGACTTAATTTGCAAATACTCAAAAGGAAAAATACCAACTGGCCTTGGGAAATACGACCATGATGCAAACAGAATGATATTGCTATACGGGTCGCTAGAATATCTATACAATCCGTCAGATTTCCCGACTGGGGAAATCCCTCCTCCTATATGGAAACTGCCTCCTAAAGCACAAGAATTTGTTTTAGAGAAAAGGCTTGAAAAGGTTAAAGACGATCTAAATCATGAATCTACACAACCGCCTGTGTATTACTATGTTGCGGCATTATGGTACAAACTTGGCCAGGTATTGCAAATAGGAAACGGATTCATACTCTACTGGGTAAGGTTTTTAAACATTATAATCTATTCCATGCTCATCTGGCTATCCTATATGTTTGCAAGAAAGTATTACTACGAAGACGCCTTCTTAAGACTAAGCTTGCCTTTGGTATTGGCTTTTTTTCCACAAGACGTGTTTTTTTCCATAAATAACGATGTTTTAACGCCTCTTGTGTTTACCGCAGCTCTTCTATGTTTATTCGACTGCCTTATAAGCGAATCAAATGGCCTTGCCTTCTATTTGCTAACTGGTCTTCTTATCGCCACTGCATTCCTAGTAAAGATCACAGCTTTCGTAATTTTCATAATGCTAGGCTTCGTGGTAATTCTTAAAGCCATTAGACTCAAAAATGAAAGAAGATTTTCCGACGGTATGCCGGCACTTGCCATATTGGCTTTAAGTGCATTAGCGCCTGCTGGGTTATGGCTACTAAGAAATTACTTTGTATTGGGAGATATAACGGGCTCAACAGCAAAAATTAATATGCTAACTTGGACTGCTAAGCCATTTACAACAATATGGGACCATCCGATATTTACCCCTGCTGGAGCGCTTACGTTTTGGAGCGAATTAATGAAAACCTTCTGGCGGGGAGAAATTACCTGGCATGGCGAAAGGCTTTCGTGGGATTTTGCTGATGGATTTTATTGGATCTCGTCATCGGTTTTCCTGATCGCTTTTATATATAGCTTACTTCTAATGCGACTGCAAACAAAATCAAAAATCATTGACATAGCAAACTTCATAGTTTTTGGAGCATCAATTTTGTTTATGGCTGGAATTTCTATTTCTTACGATTACGGCAATTGCTGGTATCCTTCCCAAGAACATCCATATTTTACTTCTGGTAGGCTAATATCAGACGCACTCGTGCCGTTTCTCATTTTATATCTTCAAGGTTTTAAAATCTTAACGTCCCGATTGAAATCATACATTAGATGGGCCGCGCTAGGAGTAATAATCGCGCTTATGTTAGCTTCAGAGATAGCGCTTTCTATCCCGGTATTCGGGAGCGCATATAATATGTTTCACTTGCACTGAGATGCAAGTCCTGAAACGTGAGCTACTCTTGCCAAAAATCCTATCCTCAAAAAGCTAGAGTTCTAGCAATTACCCAAATAAAGTACAGTTTGCTAATTGACATATTTTCTATAAAAGAGTAATCTAGTAGCTGAAAATTCGCTTTTGCCTTCAATAAGCAGTAAAGCTATTCCACTTAGTTTCTCCCCCCGGAAGCTGGTGGTTTTGGTGGCGAAGCGCGGGAAACGCGCAACAAAGTGTCATAATGCACCTAATAAGAGCAAAATGCAATGGGCATGGTTGCTCGTTTTCATTGTGGTGCTTTTTTGTGCGACAATACGAATTAGGCTACTCCCAACGCCGCTCGAACGCGATGAGGGCGAATACGCCTACGCGGGCCAGCTAATCCTGCAGGGAATCCCCCCATATGTGCGTGTTTATAATATGAAGCTTCCAGGCACCTATGCTGTTTATGCCATCGCCATGGCACTTTTTGGTCAAAATCCAACTGGTATCCACCTCGGTTTGCTTTTCGTAAATGCTACCACTATAATCCTGGTATTCTTATTGGCACGAAAACTGTTCGACACCTTAACAGGCTTGGTAGCATCTGCGAGTTTTGGCATCCTTTCTCTTGGCGCATCTGTTCTGGGCGTTTTTGCGCACGCCACCCACTTCGTAACATTACCAGCAATTGGCGGACTGCTACTTCTGTTAAAAGCCAAAGAACTGAGAAGTCGCTCAATGTTGTTTTGGAGTGGTTTATGCCTTGGGCTTGCATTTTTAATGAAGCAACATGGCATATTCTTTGTAATCTTTGGTGCTTCCTATATTCTCATTTACAACGCTCACTTCTCTTTACGGCAAGAGAAAATTGGTTTCTTAAATCAAAAATTGGTTGACGCGGCGATATTTCTCCTCGGCGCCGCTGTCCCACTTGTTCTTACATGCCTAATTTTGTTATTGACAGGAGCACTCCAAAAGTTCTGGTTTTGGACTTGGACATACGCTCTTCAATATGTCACAGAAACATCTTTTTCCACTGGCTGTAAACTATTTAGGAGTGGCATCGGTTACGTTGTGCAGTCAGCACCCGCGCTTTGGATTTTGGCAGGGTTGGGCTTGATTTGTCTTTTTGCAGATCGAGAATGGCGAAAGCGTGCGCCTTTTGTTGGAGGGCTACTGCTTTTCTCATTTTTTGCTATTTGTCCTGGTTTTTATTTTCGTAGTCATTATTTTATCGTGGTGCTGCCAGTACTAGCTATTCTCAACGGCATCGCTGTCAGTACCATATATAATATTGCAGAAAGAATACACGCTCCTATATATCGTAAAGCAGCTGTGTTGGCATTTCTTTTGATTTTAGGTTATTCTATATTCCAGCAGAAAACATTTCTATTCAAAGCCACGCCCTGTGAGGTATGCAGATTATCCTATGGCGCCGCCTGTTTCCCTGAGGCTCTGGAGGTTGGAAAATATATTAGGGAAAACAGCACCAAGGATGACCGAATTGTCGTCCTAGGTTCCGAACCTGAAATCTACTTTTATTCGCGTCGGATGTCAGCCACAGGATACATCTACATGTATCCTCTTATGGAGTCTAGTCCTTTAGCCGAAAAGATGCAACGCGAAATGATCAAGGAAACAATGGCATCAAGACCTAAATTTCTAATTGCAGTTTGCATCCCAACCTCATGGATGCGCAGGCGTGAGTCACCAACCTTATTGTTTGACTGGTTTAACCAATACTCGACGGATAATTACCAATTAGTGGGAAGTGTGGAGATACTTAGCCTAGAACGAACCGAATACCGCTGGGGAGAAGAACTGAACGCTTATAAACCGAAGGCGGAAAACAGGATTCTTGTTTTCATGCGAAGACAGTAGTTTAAAGATGCAAAATCGCTATTTAGTAATTTTATTCCTCATTACTATAACCCTTGTCGTTTTTCTCCAAGTTAGTAGTCATGAGTTTCTCAACTACGATGATGATGTGTATATTACTGCCAACCATCATGTTCGGAATGGGCTAACTTTAGAATCAATCAAATGGGCTTTTACAACTACATATGCAAACAATTGGCATCCCCTAACGTGGATATCACACCTACTTGACGTGCAGTTATACAAGCTCAAACCCGCCGGGCATCATGCAACTAACCTTTTAATCCACGTGTTGAATGTTGCGCTCCTATTCGTAGTGCTAGAAATGATGACCCATTCGAGATGGCGAAGTGCATTCGTTGCAGCCATGTTCGCAATACACCCTCTCCATGTAGAGTCAGTTGCCTGGGTAGCTGAAAGAAAAGATGTTTTAAGCTCTTTCTTCTGGATACTAACACTTTTTGCACACCTACGATACACCAAATATCCAAGGGCAACCACTTACGTTCCTGTGGTTTTAATCTACGCCCTCGGCTTAATGTCAAAGCCAATGCTAGTAACTCTTCCATTTGTACTTCTCCTGTTGGACTACTGGCCACTAGGCCGAACAACTTTTGCTCATGAGCAACTTGCCGGCTCTATAGAAAAGCACAGTATTGGAAAGTTAGTAATAGAAAAGATTCCCCTATTGGTCTTAGCAGGAGCATCTTGCACAATGACATATATTGCACAGGGTGAGGCGGTTGCGCCGTTCGAAAGGTTTCCATTTGGTATCCGCGCGACAAACGCTGTTGTAGCATTTGTCTCTTATATTCTGAAGATGCTCTGGCCAGTTAACCTTTCTGTTTTTTACATGCATCCTTCAACGTCTCTTCCAACATGGCAGGTATTAGGAGCCGGGGTTGTCCTTGTTTGCATATTTGTTCTTGCATTGCGAAATGCTTTCACCCATCCGTATATCCTAGTAGGATGGCTGTGGTATTTTGGAACATTAATACCCGTAATCGGCTTAATTCAAGTTGGGGCACAAGCAATGGCAGATAGATATACTTATATGCCACTTATAGGCATCTTTATCATAATTGCTTGGGGAGTACCGAAACTGCTAGGAAATTCACGGATTGGGGTAGAAAAGGGGAAAAGGAAAAAAGAAGCTTTCGTTCCTAAATCTTTCATTCTGCCATTTGCTGCACTGCTTATTATAATAAGCCTTACGATCTCGGCCTGGTATCGGACGAGTGTTTGGAAGAATAGCATAACCTTGTTTGAGAATGCACTTAGGTCGAACCCAAACAATTATATTGCACACAACAATCTTGGGGTAGCTTTGGAAAAAGCAAACAAGTTAGAGGAAGCTGCAGCTCACTACGAAGTCGCTTTACGACTCAAACCAAATCACCCCCAAGCCCACAATAATCTCGCTAATATTTACTTCCGAACAGGCAAAGTGGACAAAGCAATTCTAGAGTACAGAAAGGCTTTGAAGCTAAAACCCAATGATGCAGGCATTCACAATAATCTTGGGGTAGCTCTTGCCGAAAAAGGCATGCTGGACGAGGCAATTAAAGAATACAAAATAGCTCTGCAGATTAGACCAGACTACGACAAAGCACACCTAAACCTTGGGATGGCATTGGCAAGACTAGGAAAATTTAGAGAAGCTGCCGATGAAATGAACAAAGCACGAAACATTAGCCCAGAAAGTTCGGAAGGCCACAACAATTACGGTGTAATACTTGCAGGACAAGGAAAGGTTTTGGAGGCAATAGAGCAATTCAAAGAAGCACTGCGGCTTAAACCTGAAAATGCAGAGGCACATAAAAATCTGGCTGTTGCGTATTATCTAACCGGAAAGTACGCGGACGCATGGAGGGAAGTGCAATTATACCGCAAATACGGTGGAACGCCGCATCCTGGTTTGATTCAAGCTCTTACAAAAAAAATGCCTAAGCCTCCAAAATGATTTACGTTGGGCCCTAATAAAAAGCCCTCGGGTGCCTTGACTTAACCACCATAATAAATTAAATTATACCTGTCGTTTCCCCATATCTCGAACAGCCGTACAGTGCTCAGCGGTTTCTACTTATGCCCAAACTCGCAAGTACCAAGCGGCGTTCTCGTCTGAGACGCGCCGAAACAAGGGAATTAAAAAGAATCCCTTTGTGGGACTCTTTTACGGCGAAAAATGAATTCACAATCGTCGTGATATTGTGTATTGTTGCTGCTCTGCGCATTTTCATTTTCAGTGCAGCGTTTCCATTCTTTAACAATGTGGACGAACAGGCTCACTACGACTTAGTTTATAAATATTCTAAGGGCCAAATTCCAAGCGCACTAGAGAAATTTAGTGCCGGCGCAAGCGAGCTAATCGTCCTTTTTTCCTCGCCCGAATACTTATGCAATCCACTTAGCTTCCCCAATGCGAAATTTCCGAAGCCAATGTGGAACTTACCTCCAAGCGAACTAGCACCTGCACTGAAACTAGCAACGATAAACCTAATGAATAAAACAAACTACGAATCCACCCAGCCGCCTGTTTTCTATATTATCGCAGGTTTATGGTATAGACTAGGTGAGTTATTGAACTTACGCGATGGCATGCTTCTATACTGGACGAGGTTTCTGAATGCTGTACTTTTTATTCCACTAATTTTGCTTTCTCACCGATTCATTAGAATCCCTTACCCCGACCGGCTGTTCATGCGCATAGGAGTACCAGCAATGATAGCGTTCTTCCCCCAAGATGTCTTCTTTTCAATAAACAACGATGCGGTTAGTCCACTGTTCTTTACAGCTGCTTTTCTTTGTTTGTTAGAAATATACCTTTCACGTTCAAAGAGCTATGCGTTTTATGTTTTTACCGGCATCCTGGTAGCAGTAACCTTTATGGTTAAGTTCACAAATGCCGCGATATTTGCAGCTTTAATGGCTGTAGCTGCTTTAAGAATCGTTGAACTTTCAGCGGTTGGAAAAATTGGACGTGAATTGCCAAAGATTATATTGATGATTTTTTCAGCCATAACACCAACTGCTCTCTTTCTAACTAGAAACCTACTTGTATTAGGCGACATCACCGGCATGTCCGGAAAGATAAATATACTTGGGTGGACAGCAAAGCCTTTTGCTCAAATATGGCACCATCCAATCTTCACGCCTGAAGGATTGATTACTTTCTGGAGCGACCTAATGAAAACTTTTTGGAGAGGCGAACTCGTGTGGCACAAGTCTACAGTCGCAGTGCCATGGGTTGACTCCTTTTATTGGATATCCACCACAATTTTTCTATTTGCGGCGGCCGTGAATTTGATTCTATACAAGCGGCAAAATCGAGATACTGGTTGGATAGCAGACATTTTTGCGTTTGGCGTGATTGGCCTTTCCGTATTAGGACTGGCAGTAATCTCGTTGGTATATGACTTCGGAAGGTGTTGGTATCCCTCGAGTCAACATCCATATCTTACATCTGGCAGGTTGATAATTGGAATCATGGTGCCATTTATAGCGCTCTATCTTAGAGCTATTGAATTTATTCTGTGGAAAACAGGACTAAGAAGCTCTCGCTGGTTGGCTTTATGTATAATATTAGGACTGATGCTTGGATCCGAAATAGCAATTTCTATCCCAGTATTCGGCAGTTTATACAACTGGTTTCATATGATTTAGCAAATCAAGCAAAATGACAAAGCGGAATTATCACAAAAGAGAACATAAGGAAAAACTTAAAGGTCCACAAATCCAACGGCAAGCCTGGATACTGCTGGCAATCGCAATCTTCGCAATAGCACTAATACGCATACGTCTGCTTCCAGTTCCGCTCGAGCGCGATGAGGGCGAATATGCCTATGCAGGCCAGCTTATTTTAAAAGGCATACCTCCGTACCTGCATGTATACAATATGAAATTTCCTGGAATATACGCTGTATATGCGCTAATAATGGCATTGTTTGGACAAACAATTGTTTCCATTCACCTCGGGCTCCTTATTGTAAATATCATTACAATTGTCCTTATTTTTCTTATAGGAAAGCGATTTTTCAGTCCAACAAGCAGTGTAGTAGGAGCAACAACTTATGCAATATTTTCCCTCGGCCAGCCCGTGCTTGGAATGTTTGCCCATGCCACTCATTTCGTCGTTTTGTTTGCACTCTGTGGATATCTTCTTCTCATGAAGGTGTTTGAATCGAAAAGGATTCTGCTTCTTTTTTTGAGCGGCTTTTGTTTTGGGATTGCAATCTTAATGAAGCAACATGGATTTTTATTTGGCGCATTCGCCTTGCTTTACTTGGTGCTTGTGCAAAGAAAAAACAATATTTTCACACTCAAGCAATGTGTGGCAGGAACTTCCCTCTTCGCATTGGGATTGGTCATTCCACTCGGTATAACTTGTCTAATCCTTATTGAAGCAGGCGTGTTCAATAAATTTTGGTTCTGGACTTTCACATATATTAGACAATACGCTAGCCAAGTGTCCCCTGCTTTGGGTTGGGAGCTTTTTAGCGAGAGAGCCATTAAAATATTTCTTGCATCTCCGTTACTTTGGCTGCTTGCAGCATTGGGGTTTATAATCATTTTAGCGAACAAGGAAATGAGACCCAAAGCCCTTTTTATCATAGGCTTATGGATATTCTCGTTCCTTGCCATCTGCCCAGGACTCTATTTTCGCGATCATTACTTCATTATGACTCTCCCGGCTAATGCGATGCTAGTCAGTGCCGCCTTTAGTTATCTCAACAAAATAACGGCTGGGACTAAGCTTGCTGCAATGCCCTTGATAATCATTATTGCCGCAGTAGGTCACTCGTTTTTTACTCAGCGGGAAGTTTTATTTTCGCTTAGCCCTAACATGGTAAGCCGTGAAATTTATGGTGGGAATCCATTTCCTGAATCTTTGAAAATTGCTGAATATATTAGAAAGCACACGTCACCTAATGATACTATAGCTGTATTGGGTTCCGAGCCACAGATATATTTCTATTCGAAACGTCGGTCTGCAACTGGATACATTTACATGTATCCGTTGATGGAAATTCATCCATATGCTTTGCAAATGCAGATGGAAATGATCCGAGAAATCGAGGCTGCGAAACCTAAAATTCTCGTCTGCGTAAGCGTGTCAACCTCATGGTTGCCTTTGGAGAATTCGGTAATGAAAGTATTCGACTGGTCAAGCAGGTATGCCAGAAAGTATTATGATTTAGTTGGCAATATAGAGATAATTGCTATGGACTATACTAGATATTCGTGGGGTGAAGAAGCAGCAAAGCATAAGCCAAATGTGCCTGCAGTAATTTACGTTTTTAAGAGAAAGCCTACCCTAAGTAAATAATAAGGGAAGAAATATGTTTGCAGGAAAGAAAGTAGTAGTTGTAATGCCAGCGTATAATGCTGCAAAGACGCTAAAGAAAACATATGACGAAGTGATGGCCCAAGGAATGGTTGACCTTGTTATCGTCGTTGATGACGCAAGCCGCGATGAAACATTTGAAATTGCAAAAACCCTGAAAAATGTCAAAGTTTATAAACATGAGGTAAATAAAGGCTATGGTGGAAACCAAAAAACTTGCTACCGCCTTGCTCTTAATGAAGGTGCCGACATTGTTGTAATGGTACATCCCGACTATCAATACACTCCACTATTGCTCCCAGCAATGGTTTCAATGGTAGCAAATAATCTATATCCTTGCGTAATAGGTTCGAGGATTTTGGGTGGCCATGCGTTGAAAGGCGGAATGCCCATTTGGAAGTATTTCTCAAACAGGGTCCTTACTTTTATTGAAAATATCCTTTTGAGTGCAAAGCTTTCGGAGTACCATACTGGATACAGATGCTTTACAAGAGAAATACTCGAAAAATTACCGCTTGACGCCAACTCTGACGACTTTGTTTTCGACAACCAAATGCTCGCACAAATCTTATGGTTCGGATATGAGATTGGAGAGGTAAGCTGCCCAACAAAGTACTTTCCCGAGGCATCCTCAATAAATCTTAAGAGAAGCATTAAGTATGGCTTTGGTTGTCTTGCAACTGGTTTAATATACCGCTTGGCAAAATGGAGGCTAATAAATACCGCCATATTTCCCAGTAAAAAACAAATAAAGCCTTTGGTAGGTAAAACAAAGAAGCGGTTATGATGCGATGCGACGAGATTACCTAATCTATGTTCTTCTAGTTATAATAACTTTTGCTGCCTTTGGACGTGTTTTAGTCAATGATTTTGTGGTCTATGATGATGACAAATACGTAACCCACAACGAACATGTTAAGGCAGGACTAACGCCCGAAGGCCTAGCATGGGCTTTCACCGCATTCCACGCTGCCAATTGGCATCCTCTGACTTGGATTTCCCACATGGTCGATTGTAGCGTATATGACATGAAGCCATGGGGACACCATCTTACTAATCTTCTTTTGCATGTGGCGAATGTTCTGCTACTTTTTCACATCCTAAAATTGATGACTGGCTCAATATGGAAAACCGCTTTGGTAGCCGCATTATTCGGCGTGCATCCCTTGCATGTCGAATCAGTCGCCTGGGTTTCAGAACGAAAAGACGTTCTAAGTACATTTTTCTGGCTAATCACAATGTGGGCGTACTATCGATATTCCAGATGCCCAAAGCTCGGGTCATATATCCCAGTTGTGCTATTTTTTGCACTGGGCCTAATGTCAAAACCAATGCTTGTAACACTTCCATTCGTTCTACTTCTACTAGACTGGTGGCCCCTCGGACGCATAAGCCTTAAAAGTTACACCCTAGTCCTTAAGCCAGGAAGTATTGTTAGGCAACTTCTAAACGAGAAGATTCCCCTTTTCGCGCTTGCTGTTGCATCAAGCATTGTAACCTTTATCGCACAAAAGGAAGGCGGGGCTGTTGGAACGCTAATGGAAATCCCGCTCGACATGCGGATAGGAAACGCTCTTCTATCTTACATGCGCTACATAGGCAAAATGATTTGGCCTTGGCCACTAGTGGTTTTCTACCCACATTCAATACATGGATTACCCATTTTGAAAGTAATTTTCGCTTCGATTTTATTCCTAGCAATTACTTGGCTAGTAATAAAACAAATGCACCGGCGACCTTACATGGTCGTTGGTTGGTTTTGGTACATCGGCACTCTAGTTCCAGTAATCGGAATTATACAAGTAGGCCGCCAGGCAATGGCAGATAGGTACACATACATTCCACTCATCGGCATATTTATAATACTTGCCTGGGGTATCCCTGACTACTTCAACACGCGAATAAAAGAAAAAGCCAAAAAAGTGTCCTCCATTCTGCCATCGATAACATGCATTATAATTGCTGTCTTTGTTGTTTGCACTTGGTGCCAAGTGGGCTATTGGAAAGACACAATTGCTTTGTTTGGCCACACTCTTCCAATTACAGGCTCCAACTACGTAGTTCACAATAACCTTGGAGTTGCTTTTTCTGAGAAAAAGCAATACGAACAAGCCATAGCCCACTTTCAAAAAGTCTTAGAAGTCGAACCCAACGACCCCGATACAAACTACAACATGGGAAACGCACTTGTAGCCATCGGCCGCTTTTCTGAAGCAGCCAAATATTACAGGGCAGCAGTCAAAGCTGACCCAAACTATGCTTATGCGCACAATAATCTTGGCAATATCTTGTCACAGCAAGGTAGGCTCGATGAAGCAATCGAAGAATATAAGAAAGCGTTGCAAGCTAAACCCGATGATTTAGATATTAAACGCAATCTAGAGACTGCGCTTTCACAACGTGCTAAGAAAACAAACACAGCTACGAGTCTCTATGAGGCCATTAAAGCAAATCCCAACGATGCAAAAGCTCATTATGAACTTGCAGTTATTCTTGAAAACCAAACTGACTTCGAAGGTGCCATCGAGCACTTCTCCATCGCAGCTCGATTAAAGCCTAGCTACGCCACTCACTATCACCTAGCAAATATCCTTTCGAAAATGGACCGCGTTGATGAAGCTATTCGCCATTATCGAGAAGCAATTCGCTTGGACCCAAAGCGATTTGAAGCCCACTACAATCTCGCAAACACCCTTTCAAGGCAGGGAAAGCTAGATGAAGCAATCGGGGAGTATGTCGAGGTCATACGCCTTAAGCCTGACTTCGCAGACGCCCATAACAATCTTGCCATCGCATTATTTGAAAAGGGTGATTATGCTGGCGCTTGGCATCATGTATATCTTTCGCGACAGAACGGCGGTAACCCCCATCCTGAATTCATACGCGCTCTGTCAGAGCATATGCCGGACCCAGGAGGGTAGGTTCTGTATTCGTTATGGCAAAACTTAACCAGAAGCAAAAAGTGAAAATAAATAAGAAAAATGAATGGCTAGTTCCATCCGCACTCATCAGCATAACAATAATCGTCTTTATTCCAATCCTATGGCATGAGTTTGTTGCCTGGGATGATGACATGCTCATCCACCAAAATCCTTTCTATCATCCATTCAATCTGCACAGCTTTCTGTACTTCTGGGGACACCACTACGAAGGGCTCTATATGCCCCTAACTTATAACTCATGGGGCATTATCTCGCTAATTGCCAAACTGCCACCTTCCCCTAATAGACCTAGCATGAGTCCTATTCCATTTCATGCCTTTAATTTATCGCTACATTTGATAAATGTTCTTCTTGTGCTAAACATTGTTCTCTTTTTAATCAAAAAATACATATCGCCGGCAGAAAAAAAGACTATATTGGGCATCCCACATGAGTTTTGGGCAGGGGGAATAGGCGCTTTGGTGTTTGCAATTCACCCTGTCCAAGTCGAGCCAGTCGCATGGGCAACAGGAGCGAAGGAATTATTATCAACATTTTTCTCATTTGCTGCCCTTCGGATGTACCTTGGTGCTGCCGCAGGACAAACTAACGGTGGCAAAAAAGGCTATTTCCTGGGGATGTTATATTTCATCCTAGCCATGCTTGCAAAACCAAGCGCGGTTGCCGTACCCCTATTAGCATGGTTTTTGGATTATTTAATATTAAAAAGGACATTTAAACAGAGTGTAACTAATGTTTTGCCTTGGATTGCTTTAGCCATACCATTTATTATAATTGGGAAGAAAATTCAGCCAGATATACAGGTAAGCTTTGTACCGCAACTATGGCAGCGGCCTTTTGTGGCAGGAGACGCAATAGCATTCTACCTTTACAAGCTATTTTTTCCGTTTAACCTCGGTCCAGACTATGGCCGCACACCTGCATATGTTTTAGATAATTGGTGGGGATACGTAACCTGGATTGCACCGTGTTTGATTACGGTGATGGCTTGGACACAGCGAAACAAAGCCCCCTGGTTTGCTGCAATTTGTGTAACAGTAGCAGGCCTCCTACCTGTTCTTGGCTTTGTACCATTCGTTTACCAAAGTTACTCAACAGTTGCTGACCGTTACTTATACCTTCCAATGCTAGGTCCGGCATTGGCTGTTGCATGGCTAGCATTGCGCTTAAAGGGCAACCTATCAAAAAGTGTATTGGTATTGGCGCTTGGAGTTTTTGCAACTTTGGCTTTTTCTCAGCAAAATCATTGGTACAACACTATATCTTTGTTTGAGCATGCATTAAGTGTTAACCCCCGGAGTTACATCGCGTGTAACAACATGGCGGTAGTGTTTATTTCAAAGGGAGAAATTGACAAGGCAGCAGAATACCTTGGACGCGCACTCGAAGTCCGCCCAGAGGATGCAGAAGCAAACAATAACATGGGATTCCTTCTAGCAAACCAGGGCAAACTAGATGAAGCAACAGAGTTCTACCAAAGAGCAATAAAAGCAAAGCCCAACTATTCGAGCGCGTACGTCAATCTTGGAAACATCTATGTATCTAAAGGAGACTTCCAAAAAGCCATTGAGTATTACCATAAAGCCATTTCTTTCAATCCATATGATGCAGCTGGTCATGGAAATCTTGGCTATGCACTATACCGATTAGGCAAGGCTGAGGAGGCAATTAAGGAATATAGACTAGCCATTCGTCTAAGACCAGGCTTTATGGAAGCGCACGCAAACCTTGGCGACGCCTTCATGGCCCAGGGTAAAATTGAAAATGCAATCGAAGAGTATAAAGAAGCAGTCCGATTGAGGCCTGATTTTGCAAGAGCATGTATTGGTCTAGGCATAGCTCTTAGTCGCTTAGGCAAATTCGATGAGGCTGCTGATATCTTTTCACAAGCTATAAAAGCTAATCCAGAATCTGTAGAAGCCCATTATGGGTTGGCAAATGCTTTATTTAGGCTAAAGAGATATGATGAAGCAATCGCTGAGTACTCTAAAGCCGCACATCTAAAACCAAACTTTGGGGGAGCCCACCGCAACATGGCGGTATGCCTCTTCTTGGTCGGAAGATATTCTGATGCATGGCTAGAGGTACAGCTTGCTCGTAAATATGGCGTTGAGCCACATCCAAACTTCCTCAAAGCACTCTCGCAAAAGATGCAAAAACCTTAGCAAAGCAATGAAGTATTGACTAAAATTATTCTTTCTTTAAACTGCTTGACATTGCCCGTTCAGAATCATCCCAAATCGTCTTGACAGAAGGGAAGGGGGCAAGTGCACGACTGAGGATGCCATGGATATAGGCTAGTGTGACCCCGTAATTCGTCATTGGTACCCCGGCTTCACGTGCCTGCTTCTGGCGAAAACACATTTCACGGCGGTTGAGCGTGCAACCTCCACAGTGAACAATTACTTTGTAACTCTGAATATCTGACGGAAACTCAACTCCAGAGCTAAAACCAAACTCCAACTCGCCGCCAATCATGCGCGTTAAATATTGAGGGATTTGCACACTGCCAATGTCATCTTTTTGTCGGTGATGCGTACATCCTTCGGAGATGAGCACACGATCACCCGGCTTTAGACTTTTAAGCGCTTGCGCACCTTTTACAAACTCTGCAAGGTCGCCTTTATAGCGTGCCATTAATATGGAAAAACTCGTCATCCATATGTCGGGTGGAGTATCTTCAGCCACCCTTTTGAATGCTTGGGAATCGGTTACAACTATTTTTGGTTTACGGCTGAGGCTCGCCAATGCCGCCTTTAATTCGCTTTCCTTGGCAACAACAGCATAGGCGCCATGGTCGAGAACGTCGCGCAGGGTCATTACTTGTGGGAGAATCAATCTGCCCTTTGGTGCTGCTGAATCAATCGGTACCACCAGGACAACAATTTCACCAGGGTTAATAAGGTCACCAATTATTGTTGGTTCACAGAATCCTGCAGGCGCATTTGCAATCAATTCTTGCTTTAAAACTCCAATATTCTCACCAGTTGCAGATGAGACACGAACAAAAGGGAGAGAGCGTTTGCGTGCCCAAACTTCGGCCTGACTCATAGCTTTGTTATTATCTCCCGCGATAAAATCGCTCTTTGACTCGACTACAATTAATGGAATTTGACGATTGCCAGCCATATTAGCTAGCTTATCTTCCCATTCGCCAGGAGCTTGCTTTGCTTCAATAAGCAAAACTGCTAGGTCAGTTTTTTCTAACACTCTTAGTGTCTTCTCAACACGAAGCTCGCCAAGCGCCCCAACGTCGTCAATACCTGCAGTGTCTGTAATAACCACCGGTCCAATGGGAAGTATCTCCATTGCTTTGGACACGGGGTCGGTTGTTGTGCCAGGAATATCAGAAACAATTGCCACTTTCTGACCGGTTAATGCATTAATAAGAGATGATTTCCCCGAGTTCCTGCGCCCAAATATGCTTATATGCAATCGCTCCCCAGATGGAGTTTGATTCAAACTAGGCATTGCAATTTCACTCCCGTTGGCTGGATACAAACTCAAAGTGCTTTGCCCTGTTGATCAAAGCACTGCTTTATTTTAGCATTTCACCACTAAGCTCGGCAAAGAGTGCTAATTCACTATATAAACTCGCTTCTCGCCGCGGCGCCTACCTGTTCAATGGCTCTTATATGCCGTTCGAAGCAATCAGGGAGCAATGGCCGCCAAACTGTTTGAAGAAAACCTTTAAGTCTTTCCGGCGCAATATTCTCCTTCGCAAATTTAACCGTATCTCCAAAATTCGTGGGAACCGTCCAATTGCTCCCAGTAGGAACTTGGTCATAGCCGTGCTTTTCTAAATCGAGGTATGCCTTTACATAACTAATTTCTGGTGAAAAAGACTCACCATAGTACCAATTACTTTGAAGCACTGATTTTGGCATCTTTGCTATGAACTCATCCGGGTGCACCCATAAATAATCAGACCAAATCCATGCACGTGCGCCGCCTTTTTCAACCTGTTCTACAAGAAACAAAAAATCATGCCACCACAAATCATGCTGACGGATTACAACATAATCATACATTGCTTGGTGTGCAGCCGTTTCCTCATCCATGCCTAGATGAAAAAGACGTGGTTTATCAAAAATTTCAATAGCCTCTTGGATGAGATCTCTGCAGACTCCGTAGTACGTGTCAGTGCTTAGCATTCGAGAATAGGGTCCTAGCCAGACGTCATGGCACGCAGAAAAGTTCATTTTCGGAATCGGTTCGATGCCAAGGTTACGAAGATGTGCAAGTTCGGCCTTTAGCTCTTTCACTGTCCAGGCATCTCTCGCGGCTAGTTCAGGATGACTCTCGTACCTGACACCCTCGCCAAGATCAATGACGAGCGTGTTTATTCCAGCTTCTGCAAACTTTGGAATCAGTCGCTCCCATAATTCCCGGTTAAAACGCATATACGGCCGTGCGGTAATGTGAGGCAAGTTCCACTCAGGGGCTTCACGGTCTGCCCAAAAATTGAAGCCAAGATGGATTAAATAAGCCCAAATTCTGTCGTCTTTCATATTAGCTCCTTTCTTGTTTATTCTGCTTCAATAAAGCAGAAACTTCATTTAAAGTAACCAAGAAACTGGTGGCTTAGTTTGACTAGCTCAGCTAGAATTAGGGTAAAAATTAAAAGAAAGAAACTGCCGACAAAAAAGATTACCATAATCGATTTTAAAATGGTAGCAGATGGGTCTTTCGCCCTTTTTAAAAACACAACTAGAATAGTTGACTTGTCAGTCATATTCAGGTATATTATCCGTGAAAGTTTAAAGGAGTTGGATGTTCTATGAATTCGCTAAAAACAGGTATTTTATTGGCAGCGTTAACAATTCTCATAGTCCTTGTTGGAGGCATGGTTGGAGGCCCCAGAGGGACAGTTTGGGCTTTTATATTTGCTTTAGCGATGAACGGGCTTGCGTATTGGTACAGCGACAAGATTGTGCTTGCAATGTATGGTGCAAAGCCAATAAGCGAGGCCGAGTCACCCGGTTTGTACTCTCTTATAAGACGGCTAACAATGGAAGCCGGTCTCCCAATGCCAAAACTCTACATTATTCCCGGTGAAATGCCCAACGCATTTGCAACCGGTCGCAATCCTGAAAATGCGGCTGTTGCAGTGACCGAGGGACTTCTCAGAATACTTGACCGTGATGAGGTTGAAGGTGTGCTCGCTCATGAATTGGCGCACGTGAAGAACAGAGACATCTTAATTTCAACAATTGCTGCTACATTGGCCGGAGCAATCATGATGCTCGCAAACATGGCTCGGTGGGCAGCGATTTTCGGCAGTATGGGTCGGTCGGATGATAATAGGAATGGCGGTGGCGGACTTGCTCTTCTTATTACTGCTTTCATAGCACCCATTGCCGCGATGCTAATCCAATTGGCAATATCGCGCTCGCGCGAATATCAAGCCGACGCAACAGGAGCAATAATTAGTGGCAAGCCACTCAGCTTAGCCAATGCACTTATAAAACTCGAAAACGCTGCAAAATTCGTGCCAGCAGAAGTGAATCCATCCACGGCGCATATGTTCATAGTGAATCCACTTCGTGGAGGAGGGATTCTTAGCCTCTTCAGCACACATCCCCCAATCCCTGACCGCGTCAATCGGCTCAGAGCAATAGCTGAAAAGATGGGGCAAACAGTGTAGCCAAGTTTGCAAATCTAATAAAAGGGAGCTGGTTTTCAGCTCCCTTTTTGTGTAGACGTCTTAATCACCAGTTGTCATATTTTCCAAACTCTCGTGCGGCAATATACATAGCATTAACATTTTCCACTGGCGTACCTGGTGCAAGGTTGTTACCCTCTCGCAAAACAAACCGGCCGCCATTCATAATGCCCGTGGAAAGTATACGGCGAACTTCTTCGCGCACTTCAGCAGGCGTTGCCCGAAGAAGGAATTGCACTGAAGGCCCTCCGTTGATTTGAACGTCCGGGCCCAACTCTTGCCTTAAAGAGCCAAAGTCTACGGGGAAGCCGGTGTCAAATGTCATTACGTTAAGCTCATCGCGAATTATCTTGAAGTGTCTTGTGGCATCACCACAGAGATGTATACTGTGCGGCCCAGCGCCTGCAAGTTCCTCAAAAAGGCGTTTGTGACGCGGAAGAACGAATTCTCTATAAGCCTCGCACGAGATAAGCTGAATGCTGTCATCTGCTATACCCCAACACCTGGGCTTAATTTCATACCCAAGCATCTTTCTCCAAGCTTTAATTCTTATTATTGTTGCCTCTGTTATAAAATCAAGTAGTTCATGCACATACTGAGGATCCTCATAAATGTCCATGCATATCTCGGTCGCGCCCCTTAAACTTGCAGCAGCGGTAAACGGCCCATCGGTTCCCAATCCTGAAGGGATGACATCTGATATCGGCAGACCCATGAAAGTAAAATTCTTAATTTTTTCCTTCAATATTTCATAAAAGCGCAAGTTCTTTTCCATCGACCCATCCTTAAATGGGTCCGGCACACCCTTGTCAAAAAGCAGACGCTTTCGGTCATCTGTCAATATCGGCTCAGTATCTGGAACTTGGCCATCATAATAGCGCACCGGGCAACCAAACCATGAAGCTTCATATGTGTTCTGAAGGTCAACATAAACAGCTGGCCAAGCTTCTCTAGGCATCCCCATTTCGGCGTCAAAGAGAAGATTGTGTCTAACATAGTATTGAAATTCAAGCTGAGTTTCTAGCATAAGTTCAGGATTTTCAGAGTACTCTTTAAAAGTAATTTGCCGAGGATTGAGCCAAGGAGTGAAAAGGTAGTATCTCACGTTTAGACCAAGCACCACAGGAACGCGAATAGGCTTACCAGCATGATAAGCGTCCCATACTTCTTTAACTTCCTGATTGTGTAATTTGAAGTCCATTTCCAACATTGTTCTAGACCTGCCTCAAACTGCTAATCCACAAAAAGTAAGCAAAATCACATTTTGACCAAACTCCAATTTGCACTCCGACCTCAGAAATACATTATAGCTTCTGTTAAGTTCTAGGGCAAAAATGAGTAAAGGAGATAAACGGCCAAGCGGTGAATATAAAATCGACAAATAGTATGCAGCGCAAATGCGTTTTGAAGATGACTAAAAAATCTTCACACCAAACGCTAATACTAAAGAAGGAGTATAAAGTTGAACCGCATATTCTTTACATCCTTACTACTTTTCTTCATAGCTGGCACTATTTCAAGCGCCGCAAAAGTAGAAAAATGGACATGGGCTAGGGGAAGTCTCCATACCCACACAACCAATAGTGATGGCGACAGTCCGCCACAAGTAATAGCCGATTGGTATAGAGAAAATGGCTATAATTTTCTAGCAATCACGGATCATGAGAAATTGACAGACCCACTTCCCTTGGATAACAATCCGAACGACAACTTCATTCTCATCACAGGGGAGGAACTGGCAATGCCAGGCAAGGGGTCGCCAATTCATGCAAATGCTTTTGGCATAACAGAGACAATTAAAGCCCCAAACAGAACTCTTAATGCAGGAAGAAGTGTACGTCGTCTTGTTGAAACCATTCGAGACGCGGGTGGAATACCAATGGTCAATCACCCAAATTGGGAAAAAGGCCTTTTGCACATTGACCTGCTTTATATCGATGGACCGTACATTCTTGAGATTGCCAATATGGGCAACGGCAGTCTAAATGAAGGAAATTTTGCACGACTCTCAACTGAACAAATTTGGGACTACTTATTGTCAAATGGCAAGGAGGTTTATGCCTCGGCAACCGACGACATGCATTCAATCAAAGACGGCCCTACTGGACCAAACGGCCCTGGAAAAGGGTGGATAGTAGCAAAAGTGCCAGAGTTGACACCTAAAGCAGTGTTAACAGCATTGTCAAAGGGTGATTTCTATGCGTCGACCGGTGTTGAACTTGAGGACTATTCTTTTGATGGCGAAAGATTCTATATTAAGGTGCGTCCAAAGCCAGGCAAGTCGTATATGATTCGATTCGTAGGCAAATGGGGAAGCATACTCCAAGAAACAATGGGTACATCGGCAATATATAAAGTAACTGGAAAGCAAGAACCAAATTCATATATCCGCTGCAAAGTAATCTGCTCTGATGAAACCGTTGCCTGGACCCAAGCATTCCGGATTGATTAGCCATTCTCAAAAGGATAACTTTCAGCATGGTAATATCCAGTCTTCGGCTGATTGTCATAGGAATCACAGTGGCAGTAGTTTGCGGGTGCGAACCAGTCATGCGCGAACTTCAATACACCAATCCTCGCACGCACCTTTTCCCGATGCACATGGATCTTGGCATTGGCGATGAGAAGGTAGACACTGCCACCTTAATCGCTTCTCAAAATTATGTTGCTTTTGTTGAACACCCAAACGTCATTGTTCACTACCCAAATGGAATGTCTGCGCTTGCCAAACAGGTAGCCGATGCATTTGAAAAAGCGCGAATTAAAATAGCAGAGCGAACAGGCATAACTTGGGCTTTCAAACCAATCGTATATCTCGTTCCTGTTACAAACACATCTTGCGGCTATCGCCTTCGCATATCGCTTCGTAAACAACGCGAACTGAAGTTGCCATTGATTATTTTGCCAAATGGCGTAGTTCTTTCGGAATGGAGTAGCGGAATAGCACATGAGCTAACCGAAGCATCCATGCTTGCGTCGCTCAGCAGACGAGAGCTTTTCCTTGGCGACTATTGCATATTCGGCGGAGGATTAGTCAACGAAACTCGATGGTTTCGCGATGGAGTTTCTGAATTAGCAGGCGAAATCCTAAACCGCGAACTGTTTGGCGAAGAATATCAGCCGCCAGCTGATATATATGCCGAACTCTCACGCATCCGTGGGCTTCTTTTAGATTGGAATAACTGTAAAGAATACACAGCAAACGAAAGAGCCTATTACCTCGCTTCTCTTGGGTTAATTCATGAATTAACGAATAGATATGGAGACCATGTAATCGCCCAGATTGTCGAAGCTGCTTTAAAGCACCGTTACATAAACGGAAGCACGCTTCTCAGGGCTGTCAATAAAATAACTGGTACTGACCTAAAAGAATTTTTAAGAACCTACCAGCCGACCTGGCTTGGAATAGAAACAGTGGACGCTAGCCAAAAAGTAAAAATTGCCGCTGTTTATTCCGGCGGCCCTGCTGAAAAATGGGGCTTGAAAGCAGGAGATATAATTACGTCCGTTGATGGACAGCACGTTCCATCCTCTGCATGGCTAGTCCACTACATCGCCGCACGTCGGCCAAGAGAACGAATTTCGGTGGAGGTGGAACGTGCTGGGGTTCGCAGTAAATACCACTTAATGGTTGTCTCCAAGCCTGCATTTCATTAACATGCAGGTATCGATTATTGACCACCCAGTTCCTTATATGCTAGAAAACAGTTGGGGAGATAAAACAATCCATGGTGATTTACCGCTTGTTGATAAGTTTAATCTTAACTCTTGGCTTTTTTTTGGAGGCAACTATTTTGCAGGCTGATACGTCAATTCTCACTCGCTCACCAGTTAAGACAATTTATATTGTCCAACTTTCACACCTTGATATTGGATTTACCAATACTCAAGCGGCAGTAGCCAGGGTATCTGCCAAAACAATCGACGAAGTAATTGCGCTTTGCGAAAAAGATAAAGATTACAAATGGACAATTGAAAGCCTTTGGCAGCTTGAACAGTGGATGAAAGGCAAGACGTCAGACCAAATTGCACATCTAATGTCGCTCGTTAAAAGTGGACGCATTGGGCTTACTGCGTGCTATGCTGGCATGTGGAGTAGCATTATGGGTGCGGAAGAAATTTGCCGTTCTTTTTATTTCGCTGCACGCCTTAAAAGGGATTACGGCGTCGAAATAAAGACTGCAATTCAGAATGACATACCAGGAGCAACGTGGGCTTATCCTCAAGCCCTAAAAAAAAGCGGCGTAAAGTACTTGTTAATGGGCGTTAATAACTTCATCGGTGCTGGTGCTGAAATTCCAGTAAAAGACAGGCCATTCTACTGGGAAGGTCCTGACGGTAGCCGCGTTCTCACATGGATATGCTCCGACTTTATAGGAAAAGAAAGCGGCTATCTTTTAGGGCTTTGGGAATATGGCTGGGGTAAAGGCGGCCGTGCCGAAGAAACCGTGCCAAAACTGCTTCAACGTTTGGAGGAAGCTGGCTATCCTTACGATGCCATCCTCATAATTGCAGGAACGGGCGACAATGGCCGCACAAATCTTGCTATGACTGAAGGCGCAAGAGAATGGAACTCTAAACATGAATCACCAAAAATGGTAATATCCCAGCCTGACGAATTTTTCTCACACATGGAAGCCAAATATGGCGATCTCTTTCCTGTATATCGAGGTGATTGGTCAGGACTTTGGGACCAAAATGCTCAAGGCACCCCATATGGAACTGCTTTGTCGAGGCAAGTTCACGATGAACTTCCATGCGCCGAAGCTATTGCTTCGTTCATTGAAGCACTAGAGCTTAGGAAATACCCAAAACAACAAATCGAATCCGCATGGGAGAACGTAATTACGTATGACGAACACTCTGGTGGCGGCGGTTGGCCTGGAACACTTACTGCCGAGCAAACACGCGAAGGTAACATTACTGCCCAACGGTATGCGCAGACGGCTTCCAAACTTACGTCAAACGTGCTTCAGAACTCAATCAGCACGCTTCTAGCGCACGTCAAAATCCACAAAGATAGCTTTTTTGTTTGGAATCCTACGCCGCATATACGAACAGGTGTAATTCAAGTCGGCGACACATTTATACTTGCTAAAGATGTGCCGGGCCTTGGCTACAGGTGTTATGGGCCACCCCAAACTTATAAATCCCATCTTGCCATAGGTGCAAATTTTTTGGAAAACGAATATCTCCGCATCGAGGTAGACAAAAACGGCTTTGTTGCTAGCCTAAAAGATAAACGTACAGGTTTGGAATTAGTTGACCGAAAATCCAAGTACGGCTTTGGGCAGCTCGTTCAAGCATCAAAAGAATACAATGGGCCCGTAAACTTTAGCAAACCTTCAATAAGAATAAGGCAAACTAGCCCGCTGGCCGCTAGCCTAATCATCACAGATGCAAAATCACCGCTTTCAAAAACAGAAATTACCTTGTACGCTGGCGAACCTATAGTAAGATTCAAGCATAAGTTCAACCTACAGCGAACACCTTATGCTTCATACGATGACGGTTCAATAAAATATGATATCGCCTATCCATTCAACATTCCCAATGGCAAGTTAACATTCGATACACCTGCCGGATTGCTCAATCCTTATACCGATTACATGCCGAAAGCCAACTGCATACTCAACGTTCAACATGGTGGTGACATCGCCGGCTCTGAGATAGCTGTGTCTTTCTTCTCTAGGCAGGCGTTCAATTGGGAATTTGGAAACATCAACTGGATTTGGGGCACGCCAATCCCACCCCAAACTACTGAACTTATGGTGCGGCTTTTGAGTAAACATGATGAAGCGAAGTACAAGGAAGGAATTGGAAGGGTAATTGTGGAGCCCGACGCACCCAATGTACTTACATTCGAGACAGCATTTTATATACACAAGCCAGGCGCCGAAAACGTCATCCACTTTTTGGAATCCGAAGCAAACCCGCTGATTGCAAAACCAATTAAAGCAAACCCAAATGGTAACCTCCCATCATCCGCCCAATTCATCAAACTGGATGGCGACGGGTTCTCTCTTCTCACCTTCAAAAAAGCGGAAGTCGGAAGTGGGTACGTAATTCGTTTAATGGAAAACAAAAATAGGCAATCTGAGATACAGATATCCTCTGGATTTTTGAAAATTAAGTCAGCTGAGCTACTGGACATCGTTGAGAATCCCATAGGCAAACTTCCAGTTCAAAATGGTGCTTTTGCAATAGAAATGCGTCCACGTGAAATTGTCACAATCCGACTTCAGTTATCAAGGACACGAAAATGAGGGTAGCTCTTTTCACTCTAGCATTAATTTGCGCCATTCCCATGAGTGTACATGGCAAACTTACAATTACGAAGGCATATTACCGCGATCCAAATGCCAGCCTACACGTGTTTCTCAAAAACCAAGGCAGACAACCTGTAAGGCTACTTCCACCGATAGTAGACGATTTTGACTGCGCCACAATTGATGAACATAATGTAAATCGTCCGCAAGATGTGCTCTGGTACCGCATGCGTCCCAACACTATTGCTCCGGGTGAAATCGCTAACATCTTAATCACTCTTTCAACACCAACCAACAAGTCAAAAACGGTGGAAATTCGTACGACTAACGGCGAAACCATAAAAACGGTCATCCGATGTGTCGCCGAGCCATTAAGATTCCAAGCAATTCGCTTTGCGCCTGATCTTAAAACAATTGATGTATATGTTCGTTGGGCAAACCCCACAAAGTCATCGCTTATCAAAAGCATACTACTCGACGGCAAAGATGTACACAGATTTGCCTCGCCTTGGCCTGCTAAAGCATACGACGGATTGGCCTTTACAAGAATTGTCTTGGAAAAGCCGCTTGCCAAGAATTCGTTTCACGTCATCGAAGCTAAATCGATTGACGGACTTTCAACTGCCTATCAGATTCGTGCAATGCCGGCGGAGTTTTTAATTGGCGTTTACGGCACGCCGACTGCTGAGAATATCGCCGATTGGTCAACCCATGGATGCAATCACTACCTATCTTTCGGTGTCGTGCAACCTGACATCCTTGAAATTATGTCAAAACATCGCATAAGCGTTGGTGCTAAATATATCCCCGAACCGCTGGTTGACCGCTCTGCTGGCAAAATTGTGAACTTCAATGAGGATATTGCTAGAAAAAATATCGAAGAAATCAAAAACAAGCAGGCGTTCTTATACCACCATCTTGTAGATGAACCAGACGTTGCAGACCATTATGGAGGAAGACAGCTTGGTATAAGCGCAATGGAGCTAGCTGCTAGGGATGAGTTTTGCGCAAAAGTCGACCCTGAACACTATACCTTCGTGCAGTTAGATAATACCTTTCGACCCCAAAATTACCGAGTTTACGGCGAAATAGCCGATGTTATTGCAACTCATCGATATTCTCTAGGAAACTTTTTAAGAAGCGAAGCTGGTCAGGAAACATACACACGACCACCATTTCTCAGGGATCTTCTCGAAACAATCGAAAAGCTTAAATTGGCTACTGAACCAAAGCCATTTTTCATGGTTACCCAATTTTTCAACCTCGGCGAACGCCGTTCTGGACGCGCGCCTACTATAGAAGAAATGCGCCTTCAGTGCTATGCCATGGTATTGGGCGGTGCACGCGGAATCATCCATTACATCCACTCAGGCTCGACTGGCGGCGGCGAAGGCGGACGCGTGAAAACACTCTGGGATGCCATGACAACCCTACACAACGAATTGAGAAGGGTAGGGGAAGTAGCCGCAATTGGCACGCCTGCACCAGCCAATTGGGCAAAATGCAATACTCCCAATGTCCTTCCAGGCGCAATCCTATGCGGTGATAAAATCGTAGTGGTACTTATCAACCTTAGCCATCGCTCATCCCTCGAAACTTTTGCCGCTCGGCCGGTGCGAGAAGCAATAGTAACAGTAAAAATTCCCCCTTGGTTAGATGCCAATGCTTTGAAAGTTGTCGCACTTGATAGCGGAGATTTGATTGAAAGCCAACTCCAAGAAGACATGCTGTCTTTCAAGATAAACGAAATCATTGATGCGCGTTGTTTCCTACTTTCCCGACAAATAGGGCAATGAGTACCCCAATCATTTCGGTTCTGCTTCCAGCATTCAACGCCGCCAATACACTCAATCAAGCAATTGAGAGCTTGATAAGGCAGACATTCGCCAGCTTTGAGGTAGTGGCGATAGACGATGGTTCTGCCGACGGTACCGCCGATATCCTTGACCGCTGGGCAAAACAAGACGCGAGAATAAGGGTTATACACATTCCGCATTCAGGGATTGTAAACGCACTCAACATTGGGTTTGCCGAATGCAAGGGTAAGTTCATTGCTCGCATGGACGCCGACGATGTTTCTCATCCCGATAGGCTTCGATTGCAAATCGAATTCATGCAAACCCACCAGAACGTTAGCGTTTGCGGATGTCTTGTTCGCTCATTTCCAAGGCCGAAGGTCAAAAAAGGCTTCCTTCGATACGAAGAATGGCTAAATTCTCTCATTAGCCATGAAGACATTTCGAGGGATATCTTTATCGAAAGCCCGCTTGCACATCCTAGCGTTATGATGCGAGCATCAGACCTACGCATGCTTGGCGGTTACCGCGACATAGGCTGGCCTGAGGACTATGATCTTTGGTTGAGGTTTTACATGGCAGGGAAGCGCTTTGCAAAAATTCGCAGAGTTTTGCTGTTTTGGCGGGAAACCCCCGGCAGACTAACATTCGCTGACTCGCGCTATTCGCTTGAAAACTTCATGCGATTAAAAGCTCATTTCCTTGCTCAATACTTGCCGCAATCACGCCCGATAATTATCTGGGGAGCAGGCATGACAGGCAAGCGACTCATGAAGCATCTGATTAGAGAAGGCGTAAAGCTCACGGCAGTTGTTGATATTGACGCTAACAAAATAGGACAAGTCGTTCGTGGTGTGCCCATAATTCGACCCGAGGATTTAGAAATATTTGCAGATGCTTTTGTTATTGCCGCCGTAGCCTCAGAGGGGGCGCGCTACCTTATTCGAAGACAATTGATTGAGACAAACCGAAAAGAATTGCAAGATTTTATTTGTGCAGCGTGAGATATAAAAATGGCTCAAAATTGCCGATATTTTTGTTGCATGATATAGACAAAATGGCGGTGTCGTGTTATAATAATCAGCGCAAGCGTGAAATACTTTATAATATTCCCCGGTAGCTCAATCGGCAGAGCGCTTGGCTGTTAACCAGGATGTTACAGGTTCGAGTCCTGTCCGGGGAGCCAGATTGGTGTCTGAGAGCGTATCTCAGATTCACATAAAGAAAGTAGCCCTATTTCGGGTGGACGCCC